>JAEWFU010000504.1 GCA_023388675.1 Pseudomonadota bacterium
AGCCAGCTCTTCTCCAGCACCGCGACATTGGCAATGCCGTGGTTCTTGGCGAGGTAGTAGGCGGTCGCCAGGCCCTGCCCGCCGCCGCCGATGATGACGGCGTCGTAGTGCGGCTTCGGCTGTGGCGAGCGCCAGGCGGGCTGCCAGCCGCTATGGCCGCGAAGACCTTCGCGCAACAGTCCGAACGCGGAATAATGTCTGGTCACATGTCCCCTCTCGCTGGCGATATCGCGCCGCTAGCGATCTAAGGCCGCGCCGCGCGCTGGCACAACCACGGATGCGACCAAATCTGTTGCGCGACCGAACGATTTAGGGCTTTGTGGCGCCGTTCTTCGGAGGGCCCCATGTTCGAGACGCTTCAACCCGCCGCACCCGACGGCATCCTCATGCTCATGTCGCTCTATCGCGACGATCCGCGCGCCGACAAGCTCGACCTCGGCGTCGGCGTCTACAAGGATGTCGACGGCAAGACGCCGGTGATGCGCGCCGTGCGCGAGGCCGAGCGCCGGCTGCACAAAACCCAGGCCAGCAAGAGCTATCTCGGGCTGGCCGGCGACGTGATCTTCAACGAGCTGATGATCGGCCTCGTCTTCGGCGAGAAGGCGGAACGCCCGCGCCTGCGCGCCGCGCAGACCCCGGGCGGCACCGGCGCGCTGCGGCTGCTGGCCGACCTGATCGCGCTTTCGCGTCCCGATGCGACGGTGTGGGTGCCCGACCCGACCTGGCCGAACCACATGCCGATCCTGCGCGCGGCAGGGCTGACGGCGCGCACCTACCCCTATTTCGACGGCGCTACCGGCGGCGTCCGCTTCGATGCGATGATCGAGGCGCTCAAGGGCGCGGCAACCGGCGACGTGGTGCTGCTGCACGGCTGCTGCCACAACCCGACCGGCGCCGACCTCTCCGCCGCGCAGTGGGAGACCGTGGCTGCCCTTCTTGCCGAGCGGGGGCTGACGCCTTTCGTCGACATCGCCTATCAGGGGTTCGGCGACGGGCTGGAGAAGGATGCGGCCGGCCTGCGCATCCTTGCGGCGCACGTTCCGGAGCTGCTCGCCGCGGCAAGCTGCTCCAAGAATTTCTCCGTCTATCGCGACCGGGCCGGCGCGGCGCTGCTGCTCGGCCGCAATGCCGCCGAGGCCGATACCGCCTACGGCCAGTTGCTCGGCCTCGCCCGCGGCATCTGGTCGATGCCGCCCGACCACGCGGCGGCCTGCGTGCGCATCGTGCTGGAGGACGACGACCTGCGCGCCGACTGGAAGGCGGAACTGGAGGCCGTGCGCCTGCGCATGCTGAGCCTGCGCGAAGGCTTTGCCGAGGCGCTGCGCCGCCAGTCCAATTCCGATCGCTTCGATTTCATCGCCCACCAGCGCGGCATGTTCTCGAGGCTCGGGCTGACCGGCGAGCAGGTTTCCCGGCTGCGCGCCGACCACGGCGTCTACATCGTCGGCGACAGCCGCTTCAACGTCGCCGGCCTGCCCGGTGACCGCCTCGACGCGCTGGCCACGAAAGTCGTTTCGGTACTGTAGGAGGCTTCATGTCCACCACCATCGACAAGGTCAAGGCGGCCCGCGAGGCGACCTCAACCGAGCGCGACGAGGCGCGCGAACTCGACCGGCAGGATGCGCTGGCGTCGTTGCGGAGCCTTTTCGACCTGCCGGCGGACGAGATTTATCTCGACGGCAATTCGCTGGGTGCGATGCCGGCCTCCGTCGGACCTGCCATGGCCGAGGCGCTGTCCGAAGGCTGGGCGAAGGGCCTGATCCGTAGCTGGAACGGCCGCGACTGGCACATGCTGCCGGTCACGGTTGGCGACCGCCTTGCACCGCTGATGGGCGCGAAGGCCGGCGAAGTGCTCGCCGCAGACTCCACCTCGGTCAACCTCTACAAGGTGTTCTGCGCGGCGATGCGCCTTCGCGCGGATCGCACCGGGGTCATCTCCGAACGCAACAATTTCCCGACCGACGTCCATATCCTTCAGGGCGCGATCGCCAACGTTTTCCCGCAGGCGCGACTGGCGCTCGCAGGGGACGACGACGAATCCGTGCTGGCGCTGCTCGACGCAGACACCGCGGTCGTGTGTCTGAGCCACGTCAACTACCGCACCGGACGGTTGCGGAATATGACGCGCCTGACGAAAGCCGCACACGATGCCGGCGCGCTGGTCATCTGGGATTTGTGCCATTCGCTCGGCGCGCTGCCGGTCGACCTCAATGGCTGCGCCGCCGATTTCGCCGTCGGCTGCTCCTACAAATACATGAACGGCGGCCCGGGCGCGCCGGCCTGGCTGTTCGTCGCTTCCCGCCATCTGGCGAATGCCGGCAATCCGCTGACGGGCTGGCAGGGTCATGCCGCGCCCTTCGCCTTCGACGTAGACTTCGCACCCTCGGCGACGATCGAGAAATTCCGGGTCGGCACCCCGCCCGTGCTGTCCTATCTGCCGCTGCTCGAAAGCCTCGCCGTTTTCGAACGCACCGACATGGAAACCTTGCGCGCCAAGTCGCTGAAACTGACCGGTTATTTCATGGAGCTGGCCGATGAAAAGCTTGCCCGGCACGGTCTTGAGATCATAACGCCGAAGGACGAGGCCGAGCGCGGCAGCCAGGTCGCGCTGACGCACGACGACGGCTGGCCGATCATGCAGGCGCTGATCGCCTGCGGCGTGATCGGCGATTTTCGCGCACCGGACATCCTGCGCTTCGGCTTTACGCCACTCTATGTCGGCTTCGAGGATGTGTGGGGGGCGGTCGCCACGCTGGAGGCGATCATGGAGACCGGTCTCTGGCGCGAGCCCCGCTTCGCCGAACGCAAGCTGGTGACGTAATACCCTGCTCGTGACGATTGACCTTACATTGACGATGTGCGTCCTTCGAGGCTCGCTTCGCTCGCACCTCAGGATGAGGGAAGTAGTTTGCCGAATCCACAATGTGGTGGGCTCGATGCCAACATCCTTCATCCTCGAAGCTGTCGTATATCGAGCCCGCTGCCTTGCGAGTTCGAGAGGCAACCTCCCTCATCCTGAGGTGCGAGCGAAGCGAGCCTCGAAGGACGCACTATCAACATGAAAGCGACGCCAACCATGATGCCATCCGTCAGACACCCCGACCTCGAAGGCAGGTCCGTGCTCATCACCGGCGGTGGGTCGGGCATAGGCGCGGCACTGACTGAAGGTTTCGCACACCAGGGCTGCAAGGTCGCCTTCATCGACATCGCGCGGGAGGCCAGCGAGAGGCTGGTCGCCCGCCTGCAGGACCAGGCCGGGCTGAACGCGCTCTTCCTTCACGCGGACCTGCGCGACATCGACGCCCTGCGTGAGGCGGCTGCCGAAGCGGCGGACGCGCACGGGCCGGTCACCGTGCTGGTCAACAATGCGGCGTTCGACCAGCGCCACGACCTCGCCGATGTGACGGTCGACTACTGGGACGAGAACCAGGCGATCAACCTGCGGCCGCATTTCTTCACCGCTCAGGCGGTGGCGCCGGGCATGAAGGCCGCCGGCAGCGGCTCGATCGTCAACTTCACCTCCACCTCCTTCATGATCAACCATCCCGACATGCCGTCCTATACGGCGGCCAAGGCCGGCATCATCGGGCTCACCAAGGGGCTGGCCGGCAAGCTCGGGCCGGACCGCATCCGCGTCAATGCGGTCGCGCCGGGCTGGGTGATGACCGAGCGCCAGCGCGAACTATGGGTGACGCCGGAAGGGCTTTCCGCTCACGTCGAGCGGCAATGCCTCAAGGAGGAGATGCAGCCATCCGACCTCGTCGGCCCTTGCCTCTTCCTGGCATCGGACGCTTCCCGCATGTTGACCGCGCAAACGCTCATCGTCGACGCCGGGCATTTGTAGAGACCGCCGACGCCCGCGTTCGCACCTAAAGCATCATCTGATAGCTCACCGGCACGAAGCGATAGCCCTGGTCGAGCGGCTCGATATAACCCAGCGCCGGGAACGGCATATGATAGCCGATGAAGGGGATGCGCTCGGCCGCGATCATGTCGAACACCCGCCGGCGCGTGGCTGCCGCCTCGTCCTTGTCCATGTCGAAACGTACGTGCCAGTCCGGCCGCTGCAGGGAGGCCACGTAGTGGTTGGCCGTATCGGCCGTCAGCACCAGCCGCTTGCCGTCGGATTCGAGGTTGAAGATCATGTGCCCCGGCGTGTGGCCGGTGGCGAGCATGGCGCTTATGCCGGATACCACCTCGTCGCCATCGCCGAGGAAGGTCATTCGCTCCGCAAGTGGCGCGACGTTGGACTGCACGGCCCGCGCAGAATTCTCCGTCGCCCCGGTCAGGCGCTCGTCCGCGGTCCAGAAGTCGTATTCCGCCTGCCCCACGACATAGCGCGCATTGGCGAATGTCGGCGCGCCGTCTTCCATCAGCCCGCCGATATGATCGCCGTGAAAATGCGTGAGAACGACGACCGACACGTCCGTCGGGTTGTAGCCTGAAGCCTCCAGCCGCAGCCGCAACTGACCGAGCCCGCCCTCGCGCGCCGCCGCACCCAGCCCGGTATCGAAAAGGATCAGCTCCGACCCGGTATTAACCAGCGTCGGTGTGAAACTGTTCACGAACCGGTCGGAGGGCAGGAAATTCTCCTCCAGCAGTGCCGCCATGGCCTCGGCGTCCTGATCCTCGCCGAAGGTCGGATGCGGGCCATCTCCCGGCCGCAACCCGTCGAGGATCGCCGTCACCTCGAAGCTGCCAAGCTTGAAACGATGGAAGCCGACATTGTCCACATCCGCCATCGGCGCCTGTGCATGTGCGGCCCTGACCATGATTTGCGGCGCGGCCAATGCCGCCGCCGTGCCCGCTACGCTCATCTTGAGAACCGATCTGCGATCTGCCGTCGGCATCATCTTGCCACCTCCTCCGGTTGACTCTCGATGCTGCGAACATGGCAGCCTCGGCGGCATCGGCAAGGGCCTCACGGCAACGTGAGGTGTCGTGAGGCGGCCGTCACGGCAACCAGCGAGAGAAATGGATCGTAAGAGTGCCTTATGGATTGATGGCGCCCGGGCCGCTGTGCTAACCCGCAGCCATGTCCGACCATCCTGCGCCGCGGCCCCGGCGCATCCCTGCAGACTGGCCCATCCATTGAACCGCGCCATCCCTCTCATTCTGGCCGTGGCCCTGTTCATGGAGCAGATGGACTCGACCGTCATCGCCACCTCGCTGCCGGCGATCGCGGCCGACATCGGCACCAGCCCGATCACGCTCAAGCTTGCGCTGACGAGCTATTTCGTGGCTTTGGCGATCTTCATTCCCGTCTCGGGCTGGATGGCCGACCGCTTCGGCGCCAAGCGCGTGTTCCGCATCGCCATCGTCGTCTTCATGCTGGGCTCACTCGCCTGCGCGATGGCCGGTACGCTTGGCGCCTTCGTGGCCGCGCGATTCCTGCAGGGCATGGGCGGCGCGATGATGACGCCGGTCGGTCGTCTCGTGCTGGTGCGCTCGACGCAACGCAGCCAGCTCGTCTCGGCCATGGCGTGGCTGACCGTGCCGGCGCTGATCGGCCCGCTGATAGGTCCGCCGGTCGGAGGCTTCATCACTACCTTCTTTACCTGGCACTGGATCTTCCTGATCAACATCCCGATCGGGCTGCTCGGCGTCATCGTCTCCGGCTACGTGCTGCCCGACATGCCGCCCTCGCCCGTCGCCCGCATCGACTGGACCGGCTTCTTCCTGTCGGCACTTGCCGCCGCGGGCGTCGTATTCGGCCTCTCGGTGGTCAGCATGCCGGCGCTCCCCCCGATCATCGGCGTCACCACGCTTGCCCTCGGCATCGCCGCCGCTGCGCTCTATGTGCGCCATGCAAGACGCATCGCCACGCCGATCCTCGACCTGCGTCTGTTCGACAACCCGGCCCCGCGCATCGCGATCCTCTCGGGCACCATCTTCCGTATCGGCATCGGCGCGGTGCCGTTCCTGCTGCCGCTGATGTTCCAGCTCGGCTTCGGCCTCAGCCCGTTCGAATCCGGCATGTTGACCTTTGCAAGCGCGTTGGGTGCAATCGCGCTGAAATTCGTGGCGACCACGGCGCTGCGGTTCGCCGGCTTCCGCAATGTGTTGATCTTCGCGACGATTGCCGGCGCGCTGCTGATGGGCGCCAACGCCTTCTTCACGCCCGCAACGCCCTATTGGGTCATCATCGCCGTTCTGGTGGCGGCGGGCTTTACCCGCTCGCTGTTCTTCACCTCCAACAACGCGCTGGTCTTCGCCGAGATCGACGACCGGCAGGCGAGCCAGGCAACGGCGATCGCCTCGGTGGCGCAGCAGATTTCGATCGCCATGGGCGTGGCGTTCGCCGGCATGATGCTGGAGGCGCACCACGTGCTGACCGGCGAGCCGACAGGGCTGGCCGCCTTCGGCCCGGCCTTCATCGGCGTCGCCCTGCTTGCGGGATGCGCGGTGCTGCCGATCCTGTGGTTGTCGCCCGACGCGGGTCTGACCGTATCCGGCCATGTCCGCAAGAAGCAGCCGCCGGAGGAAAGCCCTCACTCGGTCGACTGAGGGTCCTCTCTGATTGGGTTGGTTGGCGTCAAGCTACTCCTGTATTTTTTCCTGGCCCGTTCCGCGGGTCACTCGCTTCTCTTCGCGGTCGGCGCGTTGGCCGCCGCATGATGGGGTCAGGAGAGCGAGGCGTCTCAATCTGTTTCACGACCTTGCCGGGTTTGGTGGCAGGTTCGGGACTCTCAACGAGATCGCCTCGCCCATCGTCCCCACGGAACGATCCGGGCATCGCCCTGTCGGGCGAAAGCTTTGTTCGTGTTGCTTGCTCCTTTGATCTGTCGCGGTCACGCCGCCAGCGCGGCAGGCTCCTTTCCAAAGCGGAACTCGGTTGCGTCGGCCCACATGCGATGCAAGATGACGGCGAGCTTGCGGGCCACCGCCACGCGCGCCCGCGCCATGCCGCGTCGTCTGGCGATGTTCATGCCCCATGCCCTCAGGTTCGACCATTTCTTCGAGCGCACGAGCAGCGAATGGGCGGCCTCGTAGAGCGCCGTGCGGGCGAGTTCGTCGCCGCAGCGGCTGATCCTGCCCTGGATATCGGTCTCGCCGGACTGGTAGCGCGCCGGCGTCAACCCCAGATGCGCGCCAACCGCCCGCGATGAGCCGAACCGTTCCGGCCGGTCGATCGTGGCGCGGAAGGCGAGCGCCGTAATCGGCCCGACGCCGGGCGCCGACATCAGCCGCCGGCAGGCCTCCTCCTTGCGAACGATGTCGAAGACCCGTCTTGTCAGCCGGGCGAACTCGCGCAGCATGGTCGAAAGAACCGACAGCAACGGCTCGACCATCGCCATCACCTCTGCGTCGCCGCCGGCCAGTTCGCGCACACGGCCGGCAAAGGCGGTGCGCGACGGCAAGCCCAGCTTGACGCCGGCCTCGCGCAGCATCGCGCGCACGACGTTCTCGATCGAACGCATCTCGTTCAGCACCGTTCGGCGGGCGACCAGCAAAGAGCGCCACAACCGGCATTGCCGGCTCTTCACATGCACCTGCCGGTACCAGCCGGTGCGCATGATTTGCGCCAGCGCGCGAGCGTCGTTGCGATCGGTCTTGTTGGGCATCGTCTTCATCGCCGCATTGGCTTGCCGCGTTTCGATGCAGATCGCCGCCAGCCCTTCGGCACGCAGCCCATCGTGCAGCCACGCCGTCAGCGAGCAAGCTTCCAGCCCGATCCGCTCCAGCGGCAGATCAACTTCCCGCAAGGCTTCGCTCAATGCCCCAGGCTCGCTCGCTGCTCGTGCTTCCTTCAAGATCCGGCCGCTCTCGTCGACGACGCAGATCGAAGTCTCTTCCAAGGACACGTCAAGTCCGGCAAAGTACGTCATGGCTGCTCCTTCCCGATGTTTGTGGCGATTCCACATCGACCACGTTCTCACATCACGACAGGAGCAGCCGCCTCATTCGCGCTTGGCTCAGACCCCAATCACCCCATCTG
>JAEWFU010000512.1 GCA_023388675.1 Pseudomonadota bacterium
CGGAATGCGGGCCGGAACGGCTCGATGCGATCGCCGCCGAAACGCTTGGCCTGGTGCATGGCCAGCTCGGCGTCCTTGACCATGTCCTCGGCGCCGGCCTGCGAGGAATTCCAGGAAACGAGGCCGATGGAGGCGGCCAGCACGATTTCGCGCTTGGCAAAGGTGATCGGCGCGTTGATCGCCTGTTTCACCGCTTCCGCGACCCCCGCAATGCGCGCCGGGTCCTGTTCGGAAAGCAGCATCAGCGCGAACTGGTCGCCGCCGAAGCGGGAAAGCGAATCGCGTGGCTTGAGAAGCCTGTGCAGACGCCTCGCGATGGTCAGCAGGATCGTGTCGCCGGCCGAGATGCCAAGCCCGTCATTGATCTGTTTGAAGCGATCGATGTCGATCACCATCACGGTCGGGCGAACACTCTCCTCGGTTCGGGCGATGGAGATCACCGCTTCCAGCCGGTTGAGGAACAGTTCGCGGCTCGGCAGTCCGGTCAGGTTGTCGTGAACCGCGTCATGCAGCAGGCGCTCTTCCGCCTTCTTCTGCTCGGTCACGTCGACGAGCGTGCCGACGCAACGGATGACCTCGCCGTCGGAGCCGATGACCGGGCGCGCGCGCAGCGTGAACCAGTGATAATGGCCGTCGGCGCCGCGCAGCCGGAAGGATTGCGAGACGCGGCCGCGGCGATGTTCGAGAATCACATCCAGCGTCGTGCGGAAGGTGTCGCGGTCGTCGACATGCAGCGCCGGCAGCCAGTTGCGCGCAGCTCCGTGGAGGGTTCCAGGCGCGAGACCGAGCTGCTTGCTGACGTCCGGTTTCGTAACCACGCGGTCGCGCAGCACGTCCCAGTCCCAGACGATGTCGCCGGCCCCGGTCACTGCCAGCGCCTGCCGCTCCATGTCGCTGAAAAGCCCTTGATGCAGGGCGCCGCCGGCAAAGGCATGCTGCATCACCGTGAAGCCGATCAACAGGATGATCAGGATGAGACCGCCGCCCAGTGCGGGCTGGACGATGTCGTTGTCCAGCACACCCGTCACTGCCATCCACGAACCGACCAGCCAGACAAGGATCATCAGCCAGCTCGGCACCAGCATGATCGCGCGGTCGTAGCCCTGGAAAGCCTGGTAGGCGATGAGGCCGATGCCGGCGACCGCCGTTAGCGCGAAGGAAAAGCGCGCCACGCCGGCCGCGATCGACGCGTCGAAGAGCGCGACACCGGCCAGCGCCAGAAGAGCCAGTATCCAAGCGACCGCGCCGTAGCTGAAATGAAGGTGCCAGCGGTTCAAGTTCAGGTAGGTGAACAGGAAGACCACGAAGGTGGCTGCGAGCGCCACCTCGGTGCCGGCGCGCCAGAGCTGCTCGTTGCCGGCAGTGATGTCGAACACCTGGTTCAGGAAACCGAAGTCGATGCAGATATAGGCAAGCACCGCCCACGACAGGGCCGCTGTGGCCGGAAACATCGATGTGCCCTTGACCACGAAAAGAATGGTCAGGAACAAGGCCAGAAGGCCTGCGATGCCGATCACGATGCCACGGAACAGTGTGTAGGAGTTGGTCGTGTCCTTGTAGGATTCCGGCTCCCACAGATAGACCTGCGGCAGCCGCGGGGACGACAGTTCGGCGATGAAAGTGACGACCGAGCCGGGATTGAGGGTGACGAGGAAGACGTCCGCGTCGCGACTGGCCTGGCGGTCGAGCGCGAAACCTTCGCTCGGCGTGATCGCGGCGATGCGGTTGGAGCCGAGATCGGGCCAGACGAGGCCGGAGCCGACCAGCCTGAAATGCGGCGCGACGATCAGCCGGTCGAGCTGCTCGTCGGTCGTGTTGGCAAGGGCGAACACGGCCCAGTCGCCGCTCGAACGCTCGTCCAGCGCTTCCACCTCGATGCGGCGGACGATGCCGTCGACGCCGGGGGCTGTCGAAACCTGAAAATTCTCGCCCTGATCGCGATAAATCTCAACGGCGCGCGACAGGTCGAGCGCGACATCCTCACGCGAAATCTTGATCGGCTCGATCGCGGAAGCGGGAAATGCCAGCATCGCAAAAACCAGCGCCAGAAAGGCGCATGCGAGCCGTTGTCCCGTTCGCACTGTCGCTATCAACCGTTCAGCCTTTTGTTTCAGCGTCCCGATGCTCGTCCGCAATCAGGCCGTATATGTAGTGATCCTGCCAGACCCCGTTTATGCGCAGGTATGAACGCAACAGTCCTTCACGCGTGAATCCGGCTTTTTCAAGCACGCGGATCGAGCGTGCGTTTTCCGGAATACAGGCGGCCTCGATACGGTGCAACCTCATCGCGCCGAACGCATGGGAAATCAGCACGCGGATTGCGTCCTGCATATAGCCCTTGCCGGCGTAGCGCTCGCCCATCCAATAGCCGATCTGTGCCGATTGCGAGACGCCGTAGCGGATATTGCCGATGGTGACGCCGCCGATGAGCCGTCCCCTCTCGTTCTCGAAAATCAGGAAGGCGATCGCCGTCCCCGCCGCAAATTCCTCACGGTAACGGCGGATGCGGTGGCGCCAGCCTGCGCGCTCCAACTCGTCACGCGCCCAGCGCGGCTCCCATGGTTCGAGAAAGGCACGGCTCTCGTGCCGCAGCGACGCCCATTCGTGGTAGTCGGAGGGCCCGGGCAATCGCAACGTGACGCGCGTGCCCTTGAGCGTCAGCTTCGGACGGCTGAAGAACGGCAGCGCCAGCATTGATGCTGGAAATCAGACGGCGAGCTTGCGCGCGGCCGGCGCAATGCCCAACAGGCTGTCGTTGATGGTCTCGAAAGCCGGCAACATGCCGACCGGGCCGACCGCGGCAATCGTCGGCCTTGTTGAGAAAAGCCGCGAGGACAGGTCCGTCAGGCGTTCGATGGTCAGCTTCGAGAGCCTGTCGACCAGCTCGTCGGTATCGATCGGCCGCCCGAACAGCAGAAGCTGGCGCGCGATCTGCGCCGCACGGCTGGCCGCGCTTTCACGCGACATCATGAGGCCTGCGCGATACTGCGCCCGGGCCCGGTTGAGCTCCTCCAGGCTGATGTCCTCGCCGGCGCGCTGGAGTTCCTGGATGAGCACGGGCACGAGTTCGGCGATGTCGCTTCGTCCGGTGGCGGCGTGGACGCCGAAAACGCCGGTGTCCGAGAAGCCCCAATGAAACGCATATACCGAATAGCAGAGCCCGCGTTTCTCGCGCACTTCCTGAAAAAGCCGGGACGACATGCCCCCGCCGAGGATCATGGAAAGCACCTGCGAGGCATAGAAGTCGCGCACGTGATAGGCGCGCCCCTCGAAGCCAAGCACGATCTGGGCGTCCATCAGGTCGCGGGTTTCGCGATAGTCGCCACCCGTATAGGTCGCCTGACGCGGCTCCTCTATTTGGGCGTGGGCACGGAACCCGCCGAGACGCTTTTCCACCTCACGGACGAACTCGTCATGGGTCACGCCGCCGGCGGCGACCACGACCATGCGGTCGGCCCCATATTGCCGTTCTATGAACTTGTGCAACTGCTGCGACGTGAAGGATTTCACCGTTTCCGGCGTTCCGAGAATCGAGCGACCCAGGGTCTGGTCGCGAAATGCCGTCTCGGTGAAACGGTCGAAGACGATGTCGTCGGGCGTGTCGTGGGCGGCGCCGATCTCCTGGAGGATCACATGCTGTTCCCGCTCGAGTTCATGCGGGTCGAACTTGGAGTCGGTCAGGATGTCAGCGAGGATGTCCACCGCAAGCGGTACGTCGTCCTTGAGCACCCGCGCGAAAAATGAGGTGGTCTCGACGCTGGTCGCCGCGTTGATCTCTCCGCCCACATCCTCGATCTCGGAGGCGATCCTCCATGCGCTTCTGCCGCTGGTGCCCTTGAAGGCCATATGTTCCAGCAGATGCGCCAGACCGTGCTCGTCGTCGCGTT
>JAEWFU010000522.1 GCA_023388675.1 Pseudomonadota bacterium
ATTTGGAGCGGGTGAAGCGATTCGAACGCTCGACCCCAACCTTGGCAAGGTTGTGCTCTACCCCTGAGCTACACCCGCTCACGCGGCTCTCACCGCAAGCCGCGCCTATATGACCGAACTCGCTTGCGATTGCAACAGGGAAAACCGGGAATTTCTGCGGCGTCTTTTCAAGCGGTCGCAATGCTTGGAGAACCATGGGCTGGACGCCTCCCCGCGGCCTCGGCTAAGCAGCAAAGATACGTTTTACAGGCTTCTTGCGACCATGCCCAAGACCCCGGACGAACTCCTCGCCTTCCTTTCCGAACTCGGCATCGCCGTGAAAACGGTCACTCACCCGCCGCTCTTCACCGTGGCCGACTCCCAGGCGCTGCGCGGCGAGATACCGGGCGGCCACACCAAGAACCTGTTCCTGAGGGACAAGAAAGACCGGTATTTCCTGCTGACGGTCGAAGAGGACGCCGAGGTCGATCTGAAGACGATCCATCAGGTCATCGGGGCGTCGGGCCGCGTATCCTTCGGCAAGCCAGAGAAACTGCTCGATTACCTCGGCGTCACGCCGGGTGCCGTCACCGCTTTCGGCGTCGTCAACGATATGGAGAACAACGTCACGATCGTGCTCGACGAGGCGCTGATGCGCCATGATCCAATCAACGCGCACCCCCTCACCAACGAGGCAACGACATCGATCGGCCGCGACGATCTGCTGCGGTTCATAAAGGCCACCGGGCATGAACCGCTCGTCTTGAAACTGTCGGCCTAGACGCCACATTTCAGGTCATCGCCCCTCGACCCGCGGCAAGCTTGGGTTTACAGCGTTGACGAAAAGGCGGCAGAGCAAGGATTTTCGATGAGCGTCCAGGATAATCCCTTCGGTGGCGGCTACGCCGTGCAATATGGCAATGGCGGCGCGGAAAACGCCGGCAGCGAGGCCGCGGCCGGTTTCGAGGTCAAGGACACCACGACGGCGCAATTCACGGCCGATGTGATCCAGGAATCGCGCCAGCAGCCCGTGCTCGTCGACTTTTGGGCGCCCTGGTGCGGCCCGTGCAAGCAGCTTGCGCCGGCGCTGGAAAAAGCGGTGCGCGAGGCTGGTGGGCGCGTCAAGCTCGTCAAGATGAATATCGACGAGCACCCGTCGATCGCCGGGCAGCTCGGCATCCAGTCGATTCCCGCGGTGATCGCGTTCCGCGACGGCCAGCCGGTCGACGGCTTCATGGGCGCCATACCCGAAAGCAAGATTCGCGAGTTCATCGACAAGGTCGCGGGTACCGATCCCGGCGAGGCGACCGCCGACGCGCTGGCTGCCGCCGCTGAAGTGCGCGCGGAAGGCGATGCGCAAGGCGCGGCGCAGATCTATGCCGCGATCCTCCAGCAGGAGCCGGAGAACCTCGACGCGATTGCCGGCCTCGCCGACATGCTGTTCGACAATGGCGATGCGGAGACGGCGCGCGAGGTTCTTGCGCGCGCGCCGGAAGCGGCCGCCGACGCGCCGCAGCTCGCAGGCGTGCGTGCCAAGCTGGCGCTCGCCGAGCAGGTGGCGGCACTGGGCGACGCCACGGCGCTGGAACAACGTGTGGCGGCCGACCCGAACGATCATCAGGCGCGCTTCGACCTCGCTCTGATCCACAATGCGCATGATCGTCGCGAAGAGGCGGCGGACGCATTGCTGGCGATCATGAAGGCGGACCGCGGCTGGAACGACGACGGCGCCCGCCTGCAATTGCTGAAGTTCTTCGAAGCATGGGGCATGGCGGACGAAGCGACACTCGCAGCACGGCGCAAGCTGTCGTCGCTGCTGTTTTCCTGAGCGGCGGCCGGCGGCACCCCGAGCGGGGGCGGCAAGGCAGGGAGAGTGATAGAGTGCAGGCCGGAAACGCGCGATACCGAACGGCAAGGGACCTTCCCGATACGGTTCCGGTGTTCCCGCTCGAGGCTGCGCTGCTTCTGCCCGGCGGCCGCATGCCGCTCAACATCTTCGAGCCGCGCTATCTCGAAATGGTCGACCACGCGCTGTCGCACCAGCGCCTCATCGGCATGGTCCAGCCGCGGCTCGACGGGGCGCTGCGCGGCGACGGCGAACCCGAGCTCTGCGAAGTCGGGTGCCTTGGCCGCCTGACATCCTTTGCCGAGACCGGCGACGGCCGCTATCTGATCTCGCTTCAGGGCGTATGCCGCTTCCGTGTCGTTTCCGAGATGGGCGCCAAGACGCCCTTCAGGCAATGCCGCATCAAATCCTTCATCGCAGATCTGGACATGGAAACGGGAGCGGCTGAGATCGACCGGCCGGCCCTGCTCAAGGCGTTCCGCGCCTATCTGAAGGCGAACGATCTCGACGCCGACTGGGAAAGCGTCAGCCGCGCGGAGAACGCGATGCTGGTCAACGCCCTGTCGATGATGGCGCCCTACGGCGCGGCCGAGAAGCAGGCGTTGCTGGAAGCGCCCGACCTGAAGACGCGCGCCGAAACACTGATCGCCATCACCGAGATCGCGCTTGCCCGCGATGACGAGGATTTCGGATCGAGCCTGCAATGAGCGGATCGGAAGACCAGCGCAAGCCGATGGGCAGGGATGCCGCGACCCGCACGGTCGATCCCAAGCTGCTTGAGATGCTCGCCTGCCCGCTGACCAAGGCGCCGCTGCGGTGGGATGCGGAGAAGGGCGAACTGATCTCGGCAGGGGCAAGGCTCGCCTATCC
>JAEWFU010000073.1 GCA_023388675.1 Pseudomonadota bacterium
TTGCCGGCGTTCGGGACGATCAGCTCCAGCGACATTTCCTGGCCCACGATCGCCTGCTCCACCGAAACGATCTCGCCGTTGACCAGAACCCGGACGTCCACCAGCCCGCCTTCGTCGCCGGTGGTCACGACGCGGTATGTCAGGTCCACCGGACGTCCCACAATGCCGAAGCGTGGCGCCCGCTCAAAACGGATGCGGCGGTCGAACTCGTCCTCCTCGCCGGTGACGAGCACGTGCAGCGGCGCGCCGGATTCGTCGACCTGTGCGGGCACGTCGTGAACCTGCCCGTCAGTGACCATGATCGCGCCAGCCACCCGGGATGGCGGCACATCGCGAAAAGCGCTGTCCAGTGCACCGAAAAGGCGGGTCTGCGTGCGGTCGTCGGCTGCGTTCGCGCGCCCCGCCTCGACCATGCGCACGTCGAATTGCGGGAAGCGCGCAAGGCGCGCCTGCAACGCTTCGACGGCGGCTTCCGTCGTCTCCGCGCGGTCGCCGATGTCCTGGCTCTGGCTGCGGTCGACCACGAGGGCGACCACGCTTTGCAGCGGATCGCGTTCCTCATCCAGCAGCACCGGGTTGAGCAAGGCGACCGCCAGCGCTGCGAAGGCGGCAAGCCGCAGCAATGCCCCGCGCTGGCGCAACGCAAGGCCGACGGCGGCGAGCACGGCGACCGGCAGCAGGATCGCCGCCATCCAGCCCCAGGCAACGAGCGGCTCGAAGGAGAGCGACCAGTTCATGTGACGCCCCGACTACCATCGAGGCTGGCGCGAATGCCAGCGCACCAAGGGTGGTGCTCTACGTTGCCCCCCTCTGTCCTGCCGGACATCTTCCCCACGAGGGGGGAGATCGATCGTCTGCGCGGCTTTCGCCAATCAGTAGTCATGCAGAATGGGCGAGGGAAGACGCGCAGGCTAATCTCCCCCCTTGTGGGGAAGATGTCCGGCAGGACAGAGGGGGGCGCGAAGGAGCACGACGCGGGAAAGGTCATCGTCACTGCCCCAGCCGTTCGAGAAGGACCGGCACGTGCACCTGATCGGATTTGTAGTTGCCGGTGAGCATGTACATCATGATGTTGACGCCGGCCCGGTAGGCATAGACGCGCTGCATCGGGTCCGCGGGTACGGTGGGGAACATGGGTGCGCCGGAGGAATCGATGGCCCAGGCTCCCGCGAAATCGTTTGCGGTGATCATGATCGGCGAGACGCCGTCGCCGGTGCGCACCGGCCTGTTGTCGGGGTTCGAGGCGTCGAAGGAGGCCTCGACCCAGAGCGGGCCACCGGCGAAGCGTCCGGGGAAATCCGGCATGATGAAGAAGGTCTTTGTCAGCACATGGTCCTGTGGCACCGGCTCCAGTGGCGGAACGTTCATGTTTGCGAGGATGCCGCGCAGCCGCCGCGTGGATGGGCTCGCCGCGTTTGCGCCGAACCCGTTCGAATACTGGTCGCGCGTGTCGAAAAGCACCGTGCCGCCTTCGCGCATATAGGCATCGACGCGCGCCAGCGCCGTCTCGGAAGGCATTGCCGCTCCCTCGTCGATTGGCCAGTAGATCAGCGGATAGAAGGCGAGTTCGTCGGTCTCGATGTCGACGCCGGCCGGTTCGGCTGGCTCTAGCGCCGTCTTCTCGACCAGGTAGCGCGTCAGGCCCTGCAGGCCGGCGCGGCTGACCGCGTCCACCGAACCGTTGCCGGTGACGACATAGGCGATGCGCGTCTGCGAGATCGCGGCGATGGCCGCCTCGTCATCGGGACGGGCATCCTGCGCGTCGGCGTTTGCCGGCAGGAAGACGAGGCCGCCTGCGAGCGCAGCCACGACAAGGCTAGCCGTCTGGGCCGGACCAGGCCGCAATCCCGACCTGCGCGCAAACATGCCGCCCATCCAGAACACGGCCAGCGTGTCGAGAAGCATCAGGGCGAGCGCGGCGGCGATCAGCGGTCCCTTGAGGTCGACCGCCTCGTCGAACGCATAGGCGGCGGTGGTGACGGGCAGGCCAGTCTGCGGGCGCTCGATCGGCGTAAACGTTGCGTCTGGCGCCAGCAGGTTGTGCGCGACCACGCCTTCTTCGGTGCCGTAAAAGCCGGGCGGGTTCTCGATGGTGACGGCAGGCCGCTGGCCGGTTTCCAGCGGACGCGCCTCCGGCCCCGGAGGCACGAGCTGGCCGTCGGCGGCGATCATGCGGTAGGGCGCGAGCGAACCTGCCGCGCCCTCGCCGGATGCGTCGATGCGGCCCTGGTTGCGCGAAAGCTGCACGATGCGGCGCAAAATCTCGACGAAGGAACCGGAAATCGGCAGGCTCGACCACGTCGCCTCGGGCGTGACGTGGAACAGGACCAGCGTGCCTTCGCCGCGCGGCGCCCCCGTTATCAGCGGAGTACCGTCGGCAAGGTTCGCCCACGTGCGCTCGACGATATCGGCGGTCGGCTCGGCCAGCACCTGCCGCGAGACGGTCACTTCGGCCGGCGGTGCGAGATCCGCGAACGGTCCCGTAGAGGGGAACTCGGTCACCGGCTGCGGCTCGGTCCATGAGAGGGCGCCGCCCAGCGCGCGCTCGCCGGTGCGCAGCCTGACCGGCAGCAGCTCCTCGTCGTTGCCGGCGGCGGCCAGGCGCGAACCGGCGAAGCGGACGAGCGTGCCGCCTTCGTTCATCCATTCGATGAGACGTTCGCGGGCCGTATCGGGCAGCGTGCCGACATCGGCCATGACGATCATCGCAGGGCGTTGCTCGAGGATTTCCGGTATCGCCTCATTGAGGTCGGTGCTCGATGCCTCGACCAGATCGGAGAACGGCTCCAGTGCGCGGCGGATGTAATAGAGCGGCGACAGAAGCGGCTGCGCGGCGTCGGCTTCGGCCTGCGAAATCAGGCCGACGCGGCGGCGGCGGGAATTCTCGTCGAGCAGGTGAACCGAAGCAGCCTGGTTCTGGCCGTCGACTGCAATCGAAACGAAGTCGTTGCGTAGCTCGAACGGCACGCGGAACTGTCCCTGTGCCTCGGTTTCTCCAGCTCCGAAGGAAAGCGTCGTCTCGGCGATGCGGCGGCCGCGATCGTCGAACGCGGCGGCCGTTGCCTGCCGCGGCAACGCGTCGGTGGTGCTTCGCACGGCGCTGAAGGTGAAGGCGTCGGCGAGATTGTCACTTTCGCGGACGCCGATCATCGCCAGTTCGTCCGGTTCGATCCAGACGAGCTGGCCCGCGCTGCCTGCAAGCAGCGCTTCGAATGCGGCTTCGTCGCCGGCGCCCGCGAGACCATCCGACAGGACGGCGACAGTCGCATCCGGCACGGTCTCCAGCGCCTGAGCGACGCGCGCGAACATGGCCGGCCGATCAACTGGAACCGGGCGGGGTTCGGCGGCTGCAAGCCGCTCGCGCGCCATTGCGGCATCGAAGGGGCCGATCTCGGTATTGGTCTGCTCGGCTGTGAAGGCGAGCACAACCGGCTGCCCGGCATCGTTGGCGTCCTCGATCAGGCGCTCGGCGGTGGCGACGCGCACTTCCCAGTCGGGCGCGCTGGCCCAGCCATTGTCGATCACGATCGCGGTCGCGCCACCGCTTGCCGGTGCAGCCTCGCGGGCGTTGAAGACCGGATCGGCAAGCGCGAAGATCACCAGCGCGGCCATCAGCAGCCGCAGCAGCGTGAGCCACCACGGGCTCTGGTGCGGCGTTTCCTCCTTGCGCATCACACGCGCCAGAATGCGCAGGGGAGGGAAGGTCTCGGTCTGCGGCTTCGGCGGGGTCAGGCGCAACAGCCACCAGATAACGGGCAGGGCGAGAAGCCCGAACAGGATCGCTGGAAAGCCGAACGAAAGCGGAAGCCAGCCCATCAGCGGCCTCCATGCCCGACATCGGCGGTCATCGCCATGTGAACCTTCACCAGCGCGTCGGATGCCAGCCGGTCCGTATGGTTGACCGTGTAGCTCCAGCCGAGCCTGGCGCAGCGGCTTGCGAGTTCCTGCCGGCGCGCCGTGTAGAGCCGGCGGTAGTCCTCAGCGAGCGTTTCGGCGCGGCCGGCCGTCAGCTTCTGGCCGGTTTCGGGATCGGTGAATTCGGTGCGGCCGGAATAGGGGAAACTCTCCTCGGCCGGATCGCTGATCTCGATCAGATGCGCGCGCACGCCGCGCTGGGCGAGCGGATCGAGCCATTCGAACGTTTCCTCGACCGGATCGAGAAAATCGCCGGCAATGACGATGTCGCTGAACCGGCGCAGTTGCGAAAGGTCGGGCCGCGCGGCGAGTTCGGCGGCATGGAGCAGGTACGATGCCAGCCGTTCGGCGCCGTTGCGCGCCGTGAACGGGTCACAGAGGCCCGGCCAGGCAATGCGTTCACCGCTGCGGGAGAGCAATTCTGCCAGCGCAAGGATCAGCACCAGCGCGCGCGATTCCTTGGACGTCGTGGCGCCGCGGGACTGGTAGAGCATGGACGGCGACGGGTCGGCCCAGAGCCATACCGTGTGAGCGGCCTCCCATTCCTTGTCGCGCACGTAGATATGGTCGTCGCGCGCGGAACGCCGCCAGTCGATGCGCGACATCGTCTCGCCTTCGACATAGGGGCGGAACTGCCAGAAGTTCTCGCCGATGCCGCGCTTGCGGCGGCCGTGCCAGCCGGCGATGACGGTATTGACGACGCGGCGGGCCTCGACCAGCAGGTCGGGAACCAGCGAAGCGCGCAGCCGGGCGCGGGCGAGGGCGTCGCGAGCCGCGACCGGTGGTGCGGCCTCGCCGACGCGCGCCATCAGCCGGCCGCTTTCGCCAGCTTGGCCACGACGTCGCGCACGCTCATGCCTTCGGCGCGAGCCGCGAAGGTAAGCGCCATGCGGTGCTGGAGCACGGGTTCGGCGAGCGCGCGCACGTCGTCGATGGAGGGGGCAAGCCGTCCGTCGAAGAGGGCGCGAGCGCGGGCGCACAGCGTCAGCGCCTGGCTGGCGCGTGGGCCGGGACCCCAGGAAACGTGCTTGTCGGTCTCGGCGTTGCCCTGTCCCGGCCGCGCGGAGCGCACCAGCGACAGGATCGCCTCCACCACGCTCTCGGGCACCGGCATGCGACGGATGAGCGTCTGGATTTCCCGGAGACGCGTCGCCGAAAGCACGTTTTCCGCCGCCGCATCCTCGACGCCTGTCGTTTCCAGCAGGATGCGCCGCTCGGCCGCCAGCTCGGGATAAAGGATGTCGACCTGCATCAGAAACCTGTCGAGCTGCGCCTCGGGCAGCGGATAAGTGCCTTCCTGCTCGAGCGGATTCTGTGTCGCGAGCACGTGGAAGGGAGCCGGCAGGTCGTGACGTTGGCCGGCGACCGTCACGTGGTATTCCTGCATCGACTGGAGCAGCGCAGACTGCGTGCGCGGCGAGGCGCGGTTGATCTCGTCGGCCATCAGGAGCTGGGCGAAGATCGGCCCGCGGATGAAGCGGAACGACCGGATGCCCTTTTCGTCCTGGTCCATCACTTCCGAGCCGATGATGTCGGACGGCATCAGGTCCGGCGTGAACTGGATGCGGCGGCCGTCCAGCCCGAGCACCACGCCCAGCGTCTCGACCAGCTTGGTCTTCGCCAGGCCGGGCACGCCGACGAGCAGTGCGTGGCCGCCGGCCAGCAGGGCCACCATCGTGCGCTCGACCACGCTTTCCTGGCCGAAAATCACCTTGCCGACCGCTTCGCGCACCCGGGAGATGTCGGCCAGCGCGGCTTCCGCCTGGGCAACCATCTCAGTCTCGCTGAGGGCGGGTTCCTTGATCGTCACGCTCATGAGCGTCCGGTTCCTTGTCCGTTGCGACTCGGCATCGCCCTTGGCGGTGCGGCTCGGTTGAACTTAAAACACGCAACAAGGCTGACAAGCGGAACAACAGTGACTATTTCGTGACGATGGCTATACGCACAGATAATGACGCTCCGGGCCTCGGCGAGGCCACCGACACCGCCGGACTGGAGGCCCTGATCGGGCGCGCGGCGCGGGCCGGAAAGGGGCTTCCGCCGGTCGAGCGCTGGAATCCGCCTTTCTGCGGAGATCTCGACATGGAGATCAGGCGCGACGGCACCTGGTTCTACCTCGGCACGCCGATCGGCCGGATGCCGCTGGTGCAGCTTTTCTCGACCGTGCTGCGCAAGGACGAGGACGGCAAGACCTATCTCATCACGCCCGTCGAGAAGGTGGGTATCCGCGTCGAGGATGCGCCTTTCGTGGCCGTGGAAGTCGATGCCGGCGGTGAGGGAAGCGCGCAGGTGCTGACCTTCCGCACCAATGTCGGCGACGTGGTCGAGGCCGGCCCCGACAATCCGCTCCGTTTCGTCGACGAGGAGGGGACCGACGGGCTGAAGCCCTACCTTCTGGTGCGCGGGCGGCTGGAAGCGCTAGTCGCGCGGCCCGTGATGTACGAACTAGCGGAACTTGGCGAGGAGATCGACGTCGCCGGGCGGGCGATGTTCGCCGTGCGTTCAAAGGGTGCAGTGTTCCCGATCATGCCGGCCGACACGCTGAAAAGGCTCAGCGCGTGACCATGGACGCATCGACGATCCGGGCATTCTCGGCCGAGGATTTCCGCCGCCGCGCCGCTGGCGAGCAGGCGCCGCACCACGACACCGACTATGGCGACCACAGCCTGAACCCCGACCTCAAGGCGCTGTTCGCGCATGCCAAGCTGCGCGATGCGGCAGTGCTTATCCCCGTGGTCGACCGCGGCGACGAGGCCAGCGTGATCCTGACCAAGCGCGCCGAAAAGCTGCGCAGCCATTCCGGCCAGGTGGCGTTTCCGGGCGGTCGCATCGACCCGACCGATCCGACGCCCGAGTTTGCGGCGCTTCGCGAAACCGACGAGGAGATCGGCCTCGGCACGGATTTCATCGATGTCATCGGCCGCATGCCCGACTATGTATCCGGCAGCGGCTTCCGCATTGCCCCGGTGCTGTCCGTGGTGAAGCCCGGCTTCCTGCTGACCCTCAACGAAGACGAGGTGGATGACGCCTTCGAGGTGCCGCTGTCCTTCCTGATGAACCCCGCCAACCACAACCGTGAAAGCCGGATGTGGCAGGACAAGGAACGCTTCTTCTATACGATGCCGTTCGGCGAGCGGTACATCTGGGGCGTGACCGCAGGCATCATCCGCACGCTTTACGAAAGGCTCTACGCGTGAGCGGTGCATCGATCGCCGATCGGGCTGACTGGTTGCCGGACGAAAGCCTGCAGCGGCTGCTTTCCGTGCTGTCGGAAGATGGCGAGGAGGCGCGCATTGCCGGCGGCGCGGTCCGCAATACGCTGCTGGGGCAACCCGTGACGGACATCGACATCGCCACGACGAACGTGCCGGACGAGACGGTGCGCCGTGCCGAGGCTGCCGGGTTCAAGACCGTGCCGACCGGCAAGGAGCACGGCACGATCACCGTCATCGCCGATGGCCACACCTATGAGGTGACGACGCTGCGCGACGACGTCGAGACCGATGGCCGGCGCGCCCGGGTCGTCTTCGGCCGCAACTGGAAACGCGATGCCGAAAGGCGCGATTTCACCATCAACGCGCTTTATGCGACGGCGCAGGGCGATGTGGTCGATCTGGTCGGCGGTCTGGCCGATCTGGAGACGCGGACGCTGCGTTTCATCGGCGATGCCGAGACGCGGATCCGTGAGGACTATCTTCGCATCCTGCGCTTCTTCCGTTTCTTTGCCTGGTATGGCGCGGGGCGGCCGGACGCGGACGGTATCCGCGCCTGTGCGCGGCTCAAGGACGGGCTTGCGCGGCTTTCGGCGGAACGGGTGTGGAATGAACTCAGGAAGCTGCTTGCGGCGCCCGACCCGTCGCGCGCGCTGCTGTGGATGCGTCAGTCGGGTGTTCTCACCGCGATCCTGCCGGAAAGCGAGAAATGGGGCATCGACGCGATACACGGCCTTGTCGCCGCCGAACGCGATCTCGGCTGGGAGGCCGATCCCATGCTGCGGCTGGCGGCGATCGTGCCACCGGATGCCATGCGGGTATCGGCGATGGCCGACCGCCTGAAGATGTCGAATGCCGAGACCCAGCGACTAACCTCTTGGGCAGGGGCAAGCCCCGTGCATCACACCACCAGCGAGGCGGCGATGGCCAAGATCGCCTATCGTGGTGACGTCGGTGGTCTGCGTGACCGGCTGCGGTTGGCGCTGGCCGCCGCCCGGGCGCGTGCCGCGCAGGACGACGGTGCGCTGATCGAGGCAGGCGGGAACGCGCGGCTGCTGCGTTTCCTCGATGCATGGCAAAGGCCGGTTTTCCCGGTAAAGGGCAGCGACCTGACCGCGCTCGGCATACAGCCGGGCCCCGGAGTCGGCGAGACGCTGCGCACACTCGAGGAAGCATGGATAGAATCCGGTTTTTCGATGGACCGGGAAAGCCTTATGGAACAAGCGCGTAGCTGTCGCTCTTAGAGCAGATCGCGTCTTACGCTTGCACCGGAGGAGCATTATCTTTGGTCGTCGCGCTGCCCCTCATCGCCCTGCCGGGCACTTCTCCCCGTAAAAGACGGGGAGAAGACAGCCTTCATCGCTGCTTTCACTAATCACCAATGTCGAAGAGTAGGCGCAGGGCAAGCAGCAAGCGCTGCTCTCCCCGTTTACGGGGGTCCGAAGGTCGG
Organism: Pseudomonadota bacterium; assembly: GCA_023388675.1. GTDB lineage: Bacteria > Pseudomonadota > Alphaproteobacteria > Rhizobiales > Rhizobiaceae > Aerobium. Next base: position 8,578 of record JAEWFU010000073.1, read on the forward strand.
GGCGAGACAAGCGGCTCGACCCCGGTAGATGCCGGCAGGCAGGTGAGGGGCAGCGCAAACGACCGAGACGTTGGCGTTGATCCTTTGAGGTGCGACGCACCGCGCGCGTGCGCCGCTCAAGCCGCAAATCTCGGGTGGATGTCAGGCGGCGTCGCGCTTGGTCTCGATGCGCGAGCGGATTGCCTCGACCATGGTCTCACGAATGATGTTTTCGCCGTGCGTGTCGCGCATATGCTCGATCGCGCGCCGCATCACTTCTGCTTCTTCCGGGTGCCGCGTGTGCCAGTCACAACCGGGGACGAGCGAGCCGCAATGAAATTCCTTCATCGTTTTTCTCCTTCTTGTCCGTCTGGTCACGGTGCAGAAGGATAACACGGAAGGCCGGAATTCGGTTGCTGAAATGTTCGCCTATTTCGAGGCCGTGCCCAGCCATTCAGCAGCGATCTTTGCGTCTTCTTCACCAATGGCGTGGCCGGAGTGGATCATGCGTGCTTCGACGTTGGCGCCGCAGTTCAACAACTGGCTTTCGAGGGCGTGGGCGAAGGGCGAATAGAGCTTGTCGTCCGCGCCGGCGATCGTGAGGAAGCGCGAATCCGACAGGTCGACCTTCGGCGTCTCGCCCAGCACCGGCATCGGACGCAACAGAACGGCGCTGCGGACGAGGCCGGGATAAAGCTGTGTCAGGGCGGCGATCAGGTTGGCGCCGTTGGAATAGCCGAGGAAGGTGACTTTCGACAGGTCGAGCTTCTGCTTCGCCGCCATTTCCTTCAGGAACTCGACAAAGGCTGCCGCTTCCTTGCGTATGTCATCCTGGTCGAACTGTGTCGGCGAGATGCGCTTGTACCAGCGCTTGACGCCATCCTGCACGACCCTGCCGCGAACGCCGATCAGGGTCGCGTCGGGTGCGATGGTGGAAGCGAGCGAGGCGAGCGTGGTCTCGTCGCCGCCGGAGCCGTGCAGCATGATGATGGTGCGGTCGCCCGGCTTCTCCGGGCGGAACATGCGATGCACGAAGGCGGGCAGTCGGGTCACCTCGTCGACCGATACGGCTGCCTGTTGCAGCATCGCGGTTGTCACCATCCCTTCCGTTGCATGGACGGGAAGCATAGTCGCCGCAAGGGCAAGAATCGAGACAAGCGTGAGGGCGGGTGCAGGCGCCATGATGCGATCCTGATCTTCAAAGTTTTACAGAAACTTTACCGTGGGGACTGGAGTGCGCGACGGGTCCGGCCGTTGCCGGCCCGCCCGCGCCCGAAAGGCGGCCGCCCCCCAGCGGTCCGCCTCTCCCCAAGCCGAAACAACATCTAACGGATTTGTTTCAGCCTGTCATCTGGCGTGATGTTGCGATGGGAGCGTGACGCGGGCAAAAACGGCCTCGAAGCGGTCGCTCGGGTCGGATGGGGCTTTGCAAAAGCAGAGTCGTTTCAAATGCTTGGCTGGTTGCTGTTGCGCCGATGCATCAGCGGGTCATTTTCATCGTCTCGTTCAATTCGGCGGCGCTATTGCGAAATCCTTGGCGATTTCAGACTTAATCCAGCGGCGGAACCGGGCAACCTTGGACGGCTCGCGACGAGTCGCCGAAGAAACCAGATAATAGCCGAGGCCGGTCGTGGCGCGTTCGGGGAAGGGGGCAACGACCTGCCCGACCGAAAGCGCGTAGTGCGCCAGCGTCTGCCAGGCGAGCATGACGCCCTGACCGGCGATGCAGGCATCGAGGCACAGGGCCGCGTCGGTGAAGGAATGGCCGTCGCCAAGCTGACTCTCGTCCATGCCGAACTTCGACAGCCACACGTTCCAGCTCAGCGTCGAATGCGCATCGCGCACGATCGGGGCATGCAGCAGGTCACGCGGCTCGCGCAGCGTCCCGGCGAGCTCCGGGGCGCAGACCGGAAACACCTCCTGCGGGAGCAGATAGTCCGTCTTCACGCCGGGCCAGGTTCCATCGCCGACGCGAATGGCGATGTCGACGTCGGACGTGTCGGGATTGATCAGCACGGTCGACGCATCGATGCGCACGATGATGTCGGGAACGAGTCTCGAAAAGGCGGTAAGCCGGGGCACGAGCCATTTCGACGCGAATACAGGTGCGACCGAAACGGTGAGGATCGATTCGGCATGGCTGCGCGACGACGCAACGGCTTCGTCGAGGGCAAGAAAGCCCGTTGTCAGCCGGGCGAGGAACGCCGCGCCAAACTCCGTTGGCGCGAGGCCGCGTCCGGACCGGTCAAACACCGCCCGGCCGAGCTGGGCTTCCGATTTCAGCACCTGCTGGCTGACTGCGCCCACCGAAACGCCGAGTTCGTCGGCTGCCTTCTGGAGCGAACCCAGCCTTCCGACCGCTTCAAGCGCGCGCAGCCCGTTCAGATGAACCCGATTCAGTTCCTTCATGTAGATTTTCTATAATAAGCATCAAGCAAACTCCATAGTGCGTGGCAACCAGGCGTGAGAAAGTAACGCCAACTCAAGGCCACAGGAGGCTGAAATGCTCCAGTTTCTCTTCACTGCCGCACGCCGCGTGCTCGGTCGCCGTGAACTGTCCGAAACCGAACAATGGCGGATGGACCCGCTGGCTCACCCCGCCTTACGCGGCATGAGCCAGGCCGAACTGGGCGACTTGCCGATCGGCCACGCGCTGCTGCCAAGCCGGCTTGTTGAACGCGGTTGCTGAGATTCCAACCCTCGTCATCCCGGCCGGGGGAAGCGCCGCTACCTCTCCACGTCATCCCGGAAGCCGTAGCGAAGCGAAGGCTATCCGGGACCCATTGATCAGTATGGCCGGGTCGCGGGTTCGCGCGGCGGCAACGACATGCACGACTCGCGGCAATGCCTGCGTACCACCTCCGGAACCGGGCCGCGCCACACGATTTGCGGACCAATGGGTCCCGGCTCTCCCTCGCTACGCTCGGTCGGCCGGGACGTCTATGCTTTTACATCGCCGCTTCGATGAGGCGCTTGGCGTCGTCGCTGGCCCATTCGGCCGGGCCGGTCAT
>JAEWFU010000080.1 GCA_023388675.1 Pseudomonadota bacterium
GGCTGCAGCGCCTCGTAATCGTAAGGCAGTTCGGGCAGTTCGAAGGCCATGGCAAATTCTCCCTTGCTCAAATGAATGGGTTGATGGCTCAGCTTCTACATAGGGGCAATCCGCACGGGCGCAACACCGTTCCGCGCGGAATGTGAAAATAGCTTCGCGATCAGGCCGAGGGTCCGGAGTGGGCCCACTCCCAATAGAGCTCGCGGGCCTTCTTCGCGACCGGCCCGGGTTGGAGGTCGCGGTTCTCGATGCGCACGACCGGCACCACTTTGGAATGATTGCCGGTCGAGAAGATTTCATCGGCTTCCATGAAATCGCGAACGCTCAGCGTGCGTTCGCCGACCTTGTAGCCAGCCTCGGCAAGCAGCGCCAGCGTACGGGACCGCGTAATGCCTGATAGAAACGTTCCGTTCGGCGCCGGCGTGAGCACGTGGCCGTCCTTGACCATGAAGATGTTCGAAGATCCCGTTTCGGCCACGTTGCCGAGCATATCCAGCACCAGCGCATTGTCGAAGCCGCGCATCTTCGCCTCGAGAATCGCGCGCCCGTTGTTGGGATAAAGGCAGCCCGCCTTGGCATTGGTTGGCATCGTCTCGATAGTGGGACGGCGGAACGGCGATACCGTAACCGAGAAGCCCGTCGGCTCCAGCATCGGCGCCTCGTAGAGGCATAGGCAGAAGCGGGTCGATTCGGGATCGGCAGGCACACCCATGTATCCGCCGTGCTCGGCCCAGTACATCGGCCGTATGTAGACTGCCGTCTTGCCGTCGAACTTCTTCAGCCCTTCCCAGGTCAGCGCAACGATGTCCTCCGGGGTCTTGGTCGGCTTCAGGCCGAGCGCGATCGCCGAGACATTGACGCGTTTGCAATGGAGATCGAGGTCGGGCGCGACCCCTTCGAACCAGCGCGCGCCATCGAAGACGCTTGAGCCAAGCCACATGATGTGGCTGCGCGGGCCGACGAGGGCCACATTGCCCTCGTGCCAGTCGCCATCGACGAATGTCCATGTGGTTGTTTGCGCTGGGGTCGACAGGCTCATGCTGGTTTTCCTTCTTTTGGTGCGCACCATCGAACGGCCTTTGCCGCCCCGCGTCAACCGACAGCGCGGCGGCTTCTTTCGGTCCAGACCCAACGGCAGCCGCGGCTTGACCGCATGCTCGGCTTGGGATCAAGTCGGTCGCGAAAGGCACATCTTCCATGACCCATTCCGCTTACGTTTTCGATGCCTACGGCACGCTGTTCGACGTGCACGCGGCCGTGCGCCGCCATGCCGGCGAAATCGGCCCGGAGGGACAGGCCCTCTCCGAAATCTGGCGGGCCAAGCAGCTCGAATATTCATGGGTCAGGACGCTCATGGGCAGCTATCGGGATTTCTGGCAGCTCACGGAAGAAGCGCTCGATTATGCCTTCCGCAAGGTCCCTGCCGTCGATCCCGCTTTGCGCGGGAAGCTATTGGACGCCTACTGGCGACTCGACTGCTTTCCCGAGGTCCCGGCGGTTCTCGCCGCGCTCAAGGCAGCGGGAGGGCGCATTGCGATCCTTTCCAACGGTTCGCCGGCCATGCTCGAATCGGCGGTCCGGTCCGCGGCGCTCGACATGATCGTGGATGACGTCTTCTCGGTGGATGAGATCGGCCGCTACAAGACCGTTCCAGAGGTCTATGAGATGGTCACGACGGCCTGGCGCCTCTATCCACAGTCCGTCTCGTTCCAGTCGTCCAACCGCTGGGACGTGGCGGGCGCCCACAAATTCGGGTTCAGAACGGTGTGGATCAACCGGGCCGGTCAGCCGGACGAATACACGGATCACCCGCCTGCCATAATCCTGCCCTCACTCGAAGGGCTGGAGGCCCTCTAGCCTGGGCGAACTGCGCTGCGGAAGGTCATTTGCCGTCTCTGTTGCGGTGCGGCAACAGCGGTCGAGCATCGGCTGTGTTAGGTAATTGTTATCCATGTTTCTGACAAAGTCAGGATCACCTGTCCACAGAGCCGGATCGGGGATTGGTTTCGCAGAGAAACTCGTGTCCGGCTTCCGTTTCATTTCTGTCGCTTGAATCGTCCAAGGAGCCGACGTGTCCGCCGCCCCCACCAACCCATTGATGACCCGACGCTCCTTGCTTGCGTCCGCCACGGCTGCAGCCGCTGCTACAGCTCTCGCAGGCTGCACCACAAACGGCCCGCCGCGGCGCAGCCGCGTCGTCGAGGAAGCGCGCCCGATTGAGCCTGAACTCGGCGCGCCGGTTTCCATGTACGCTGCGGTGAGCGACGGCGGGCACGCTATTCCCGCCGTGCCCTTCGACAGGATCGACAAGCAGTACCTTCGCCAGGTCGTGTCCGATCCGACCGGCGAGCGACCCGGAACGGTCGTCGTCGACACCTCCAACCACTTCCTCTACGTGGTGCAGCGCTTTGGTCGCGCGATGCGCTACGGGGTCGGTCTCGGCCGTCAGGGATTCGAATGGTCGGGTAACGGCGTGATCGAATGGAAGCAGCATTGGCCGCGCTGGTTCCCGCCGGAGGAGATGATCGCGCGCCAGCCTGAGCTGAAAAAATACACCGCGCGGCAGGTGCCGGGTACCAACGAGTGGGAAGGCGGCATGCCCGCCGGCGTCAGCAACCCGCTCGGTGCGCGCGCGCTCTACATCTACCAGGATGGCAAGGACACGCTCTACCGCCTTCACGGCTCGCCGGAATGGTGGTCGATCGGCAAGTCGGTGTCCTCGGGCTGCGTGCGCCTGATCAACCAGGACGTGATCGACCTTTACGACCGCGTCGCCGACAAGTCGCCTATCGTCGTCACGTCCGGCCTGAGGGTAACCTGAGGCCGGCTAACGCCGCCTCAGACTTCCGAGGATGCCGCGCACCAGTTCGCGACCGAGCGTCGAGCCGATCGTGCGCACCACCGATTTGATCGCGGTTTCCGTTACCGTCTGCCGCCGGTAACCGCTGCGCCGCGTTGTCTTTCGCGGCGCCTTCCCGCTATCGGAACCGCCGAAATCCGGCAGCGTCCAGCCGGAACCGCCTTCGCTTGCGGCTTCTTTCTCCGCCTGGCGCTCTTCCTGCTCCGCCGTCTTGGCTGCCTCGACTGCCTTCTTTTGAAGAAGCTCATAGGCGGATTCCCGATCGACCGCCTGATCGTACTGCCCCGCCACCGGGCTCAGCCCCATCACTTTCTTCCGTTCCTCCGGGGTGATCGGCCCCATCCGGGCCGAAGGCGGCCGGATAAGCGTCCTTTGCACCATCGACGGGATGCCCTTCTCCTGCAGCGTCGAAACCAGCGCCTCACCGGTGCCGAGCTGGGTAATCGTCTCGAAACAGTTGAAATCCGGGTTGGGCCGGAAGGTGTCGGCCGCCGTCTTCACCGCCTTCTGCTCGCGCGGCGTATAGGCGCGCAAGGCGTGCTGGATTCGGTTGCCGAGCTGCGCGAGCACCGTTTCCGGCACATCCAACGGGTTCTGCGTGACGAAATAGATGCCCACGCCTTTCGACCGGATGAGCCTCACCACCTGCTCGACGCGTTCGACCAGCGCGCGCGGTGCCTCGTCGAAAAGCAGGTGCGCCTCGTCGAAGAAGAACACCAGCTTCGGCTTGTCCGGATCGCCGACCTCAGGCAGTTCCTCGAACAGTTCGGAGAGCAGCCACAGCAGGAACGTTGCATAGAGCCGCGGATTCATCATCAGCTTGTCGGCGGCCAGCACGTTGATCGCGCCGCG
>JAEWFU010000150.1 GCA_023388675.1 Pseudomonadota bacterium
CTGTCGCGCAATGTCGTGCGCCAGTTCGGCCCCAAGGACAGGCTGAGCTGGGATCATTTCGATCTCATCCGCAAACGGTGGAAGGGGCGTTTCATCGTCAAGGGCATCATGACGCGCGAGGATGCGCGCATCGCGCTCGATCGCGGCGCCGACGGAGTGATCCTGTCCAATCATGGCGGCCGGCAGCTCGACGGTACGGCCTCGCCGTTGCGGGTGCTGCCTGCGGTCGCGGAGGAGATCGGCGGCCGTATCCCGGTGATGATCGACGGCGGGTTCCGGCGCGGAACGGACGTGTTGAAGGCGCTGGCGCTCGGTGCGTCGTTCGTTTTTCTCGGACGGCCTTTCATCTATGCCGCAGCCATCGGCGGCGAGCCCGGCGTGCGCCACGCCTTTTCGATTCTTCACGAAGAGATCGACCGGAACATGGCGATGCTGGGCATCAACACGCTGGACGAGTTGCATCCCCGTATGCTGATCCGGCTTGCGCGATCGGCGGAAACAGACGCTTCGGCATAGAGAGGGCTTGCAGAGCGGGACATCCGCAGGCATTTGGTTTCTTTGCCGGGGAGAGAGTTCCGGCATCCGAAATGCCACCCGGCCGCAAGGCCAGATGTTCATCCGCATGCAGGCCACGCAATGTCCCATCTCCTCACCATCGCCGATCTGAAGGAACTCGCCAGGCGGCGCGTGCCGACCATGTTCTTCGACTACGCCGATTCCGGAGCTTGGACCGAAGGCACCTATCGCGCCAACGAGGAGGACTTCGCCGACATCAAGCTGCGCCAGCGCGTTCTGGTCGACATGACCGACCGATCGCTGGAAACCACCATGATCGGCGAGAAGGTATCGATGCCCGTGGCTTTGGCGCCCACCGGGTTGACCGGCATGCAGCATGCAGACGGCGAGATGCTGGCCGCGCAGGCAGCCGAGGCGGCCGGCGTGCCTTTCACGCTGTCGACGATGAGCATCTGCTCGATCGAGGATGTGGCGTCGGTGACGACGAAGCCGTTCTGGTTCCAGCTCTACGTGATGCGCGACCGCGATTTCGTGCGCAATCTGATCGACCGCGCGAAGGCCGCGAAATGCTCGGCTCTCGTGCTCACCGCGGACCTGCAGATCCTCGGCCAGCGCCACAAGGATGTACGCAACGGACTGTCGGCGCCGCCCAAGCTGACGCTTGCCAACCTGTTCGACATGGCGCTGCGTCCGCGCTGGTGTGCCGCGATGCTGGGCACGCAGCGGCGCACTTTCCGCAACATTGTCGGCCACGCCAAGGGCGTGGGCGATCTGTCGTCGCTCTCGTCTTGGACCGCCGAGCAGTTCGATCCGAAGCTTTCGTGGGACGACGTCGCCTGGATCAAGGAGCATTGGGGCGGCAAGCTCATCATCAAGGGTATACTTGACGAAGAGGATGCCCGCATGGCTGCCGAGACGGGCGCCGACGCCATCATCGTCTCCAATCACGGTGGCCGCCAGCTTGACGGCGCAAGATCGTCGATCTCGATGCTGCCACGGATCGTGGAAGCCGTCGACGGACGGATCGAGGTTCATGTCGACGGCGGTATCCGCTCCGGCCAGGACGTCTTGAAAGCTGTCGCGCTTGGTGCGCAAGGCACTTATATCGGCCGCCCGTTCCTCTACGGGCTCGGCGCGATGGGGCGCGAGGGCGTGACGCTGGCGCTCGAAATCATCCGCAAGGAGCTGGACATCACCATGGCCTTGTGCGGCAAGCGGCGCATCGTCGACGTCGACGGCTCGATCCTGGCGAACTAGGAGCACCTCCTATAAGCTGACCTTGATATTCATGTTTTGGCGTGGGATATAGCGGGCAACCACGGAGGTTCCCGCCATGTCGTTCGCCCGCCTTCTGCTGTTGACCGCTGCTCCGCTGGCACTATGCACGCAGGCGCAGGCCGCCGACCCTACCGCCATTCTCGACACCTATGCCGACATCGCCCTGGCGGGCTACGAGGACAGCCTCGAAACGGCACAGCAGCTCGATGCCGCCATCGAGGCTTTGATCGCCGACCCGACCGAGGCCAGCCTGACGGCCGCGCGCGAGGCCTGGCTGACGGCCCGCGTGCCCTATCAGCAGACCGAGGCGTACCGCTTCGGCAATCCGATTGTCGACGAGTGGGAGGGCCGTGTGAACGCCTGGCCCCTTGACGAAGGCCTCATCGACTATGTCGATGCAAGCTACGGCACGGAGAGCGACACCAACCAGTTCTACACCGTCAACATCATCGCCAACGCCTCCGTCAGTGCCGCCGGCCAGACGGTCGACGCCTCGGAGATCACGCCGGAGCTGATCCAGTCGCTTCAGGAGGTCGGAGGCATCGAGGCGAATGTCGCAACGGGCTACCACGCGATCGAATTCCTGCTCTGGGGGCAGGACCTCAATGGTACGGACGCGGGTGCCGGCGCACGCCCTGCAACGGATTTCGATGCAGCCAACTGCAGCAACGGCAATTGCGACCGTCGTGCGGCCTATCTCGCAGCCGCCTCTGATCTGCTGATCGCGGATCTCGAGGAAATGGTCGCCAACTGGCGGGCCGATGGCGCGGCGCGCGCGGCATTGACCGAGGAATCGCCCGAGGCCGGACTTTCGGCTATCCTCACCGGTCTTGGCTCCCTGTCCTACGGCGAGCTGGCGGGCGAGCGCATGAAGCTCGGATTGCTGCTGCACGACCCGGAGGAGGAGCACGACTGCTTCTCCGACAACACCCA
>JAEWFU010000157.1 GCA_023388675.1 Pseudomonadota bacterium
AGCGTTGGCAGTCCGGCATAGGGCGCCAGGCGGGTCCCGCTTGCCGAGAAGATGCGGTCCGCGACGCGCCGGAAACGCGGGTCGAAAATGTCGCCGCCATGGCCTTCGCCATATTTCGCCTGCAAGGCGGCGAGCCGTTCTCCGGTCCAGGTCATATACGTCTCCCGTTTGGCGGCCCGCGTCCCTCTCATTCGGAGAGCTGTCTGGGGCAGCCAAAACGATCGTGATGCAGAAATATTGAAAACTCAATTGATATTGTTGTACGTCCGGCTGTGAGAAATGCTCACATGGAAACGTCCGAGCTCATGGTCAAACGCCTGCCGCCGCTGAATCCGCTTCGCGCCTTTGAGGCGGCCGCGCGCCATGGCTCGCTGACGCGGGCGGCGGGCGAACTCAACGTCACCCACGGGGCGGTCAGCCATCAGATCAAGGCGCTCGAGGCTTCGCTCAATGTGCGCCTCTTCGAGCGGGGGCGCCAGCGGCTCAAGCTGACGGCGCATGGCGCCGAGCTGCTTCCGGCCGTCTCCTCTGCATTCGACGATATTGCGGCGGCTACCGCGCGGATGACGCGGCCGACCAGTTCGGGCGCGCTGTCGGTCGCCTGCGTGCCGGCGCTGCTTTCATTCTGGCTCCTGCCGCGGCTGGGCAGCTTCACGGCGCAGTTTCCCGAGATAAGGCTGACCCTCGATGCCTCCAACGATCCGCAGGTGATCCGTTCGCCCGAGGTCGACGTGTCGATCCTCTACGGTGACGGAAGCTGGACGGATTGCTGGCTCAGGCGGTGGTCGCATCTCGAACTGTTTCCGGTCATGAGCCCGACGCTGATGAACAGCCGCCCGGTGCGGACCATCCGCGATCTCGGCAGCCATGTGATGCTGCATGCGGATGACGGCCGCGAATGGCACCAGTGGCTGGCCGCCGCCGACGCGCTCGACCTGCCGCGCGGGCCGCAGCATCATTTCTCCGACGCGAGGTTGGGGATCGAGGCGGCGATGCACGGCCACGGCATCGCGCTCGGCGATACCATGACGGCGGCGGCGCTGCTGGCGAAGGGGCAACTCGTGGCGCCATTCAACCTGGCCGTGCCTGCCGCGGATGCGTTCTACGTCGCCTGCCGAAGCGACCTGCGCGCCGCACCGATCGTCAACGTCTTCATCGATTGGCTCTACTCTGAACTCGAGGAGGACGGCGCGCGCGCCGAACCGCAAACATCCGCCCGCCGCGCCCTGCGGCGAGGGACCGACGATGCGCGCAGCAAACGCAGGTCGGCCCCGAAGGCGCCGAAGATAAAATGATCAAGGACCTGTCATGACCCGCTTCAATCCGCTTGTCGCTCAGCTTTCGCCGCCGCCCATTCCGTCGGTGCAGGCGTGGGCACGCGCCTATGATGGCGCATACGGGCCGCTGATCGACCTGTCGCAGGCGGTGCCCGGCTATCCGCCGCATCCCAGCCTCCTGCAATGGCTTGCGGACGCGGCCGGCTCGCCGGCCTTCGCCGGATACGGTCCGATCGAAGGCGACATGGCGCTGCGCGCGGCCTATGCCGGGCATGTGTCCGATGTTTATGGCGCGCAGGCCAACGCCGGCAACGTCCATCTGACGGCGGGCTGCAATCAGGCCTTCGTTGCCGCCGTGATGGCCGTCGCGGGTCCGGGCGATGCCGTGCTCATGACCAATCCGCGCTATTTCAACCACGAGACGACGCTGCAGATGATGGGCGTGCGGGCGCGCTACGTCGACTGCCATGCCGAGGCACATTTCGTGCCGCGGCTCTCCGACATCGAGGCGGCGCTGGCTCCGGAGATCAGGGCGGTTGCGCTGGTTTCACCCAACAACCCGACCGGGGCGGTCTATCCGGCGGAACTGCTTGCAGAGGTGTTCGCCTTGTGCCGCAAACGCGGCATCTGGCTGATCCTGGACGAGACCTATCGCGACTTCATCGCGGCGGATGCGATGCCGCCGCACGGGCTATTGGGCTTGGACGGGTGGCAGGACATGTTCATCCAGCTCTACAGCTTCTCGAAATCGTTCTGCATTCCGGGGCATCGTCTCGGCGCGATCACGGCCGGCGAGGCGGCTGTGGCGCAGATTGCGAAGGTCATGGACAATCTCCAGATCTGTGCGCCGCGCGCGCCGCAGAGCGCGGTGGCGAAAGGCCTGCCGGCGCTTGGCGACTGGCGGGAGGCAAACCGGCTGGAGATCGAACGGCGGGCGCAGGCGATGGTGGCTGCCTTTGCCGCGTTGCCGGCCTGGGAATTGCAGGCGATCGGCGCCTATTTCGCCTTCGTGCGCCATCCCTATGAAGGGCAAAGCGCGGCTGTCGTGGCCGAGCGACTGGCGCGTGATCTGGGTATCGTCACCATTCCCGGCAGCTATTTCGGCCACGGGCTGGAGCGGCATCTGCGCATCGCCTTCGCCAATGTCGATGCCGACCAGATCGGTGCAGTGGCGCACCGGCTTGTGAAGGCGACGCCGTAAAGCGTCATCCCGGAAGCCGGAGCGTAGCGGAGGCTATCCGGGACCCATTGAGCAGCGCGGCCGGGCTGCGGGTTCTCGCGCCGGCGCCGGCATGCGCCACATCCTGAACCGGGTCGCGCCACACGATCTTGCGGCCAATGGGTCCCGGGTCGGCCCTCGCTTCGCTCGGTTGCCCGGGATGACGGCTGCGCTAAATGTGCAGGGCGTGGCCGAGCGCCTTGAGGGCGGCTTCCTGGAAACCTTCGCTCTGTGTCGGATGCGCGTGGATCGTGCCGGCGATGTCTTCCAGCCGGGCGCCCATCTCGATGGCCAGCGAGAAGGCGGCGGACAGTTCCGAGACGCCGCTGCCCACGGCCTGAATGCCGAGCACGAGATGATTGTCGGCGCGGGCGACGACGCGCACGAAGCCACTTTCGCCGAGCAGCGTCATGGCGCGACCGTTGGCGGAGAAGGGGAACTGGCCCACCTTGATCTCGGCTCCGCTTTGCCGCGCCTCCTCCGGTGAAAGCCCTGCCGAGACCACTTCGGGATCGGTGAAACAGACCGCCGGGATGCAGCTTTTGTCCCAGCTTCTGCGGTGGCCTGCGACGATCTCGGCCACCATCTCGCCCTGGGCCATGGCGCGGTGCGCCAGCATCGGCTCGCCGGTGACGTCGCCGATCGCATAGATGCCGCGCATCGAGGTGCGGCACTGGTCGTCGATGCGGATGAAGGGGCCGGTGCGGTCGAGGTCGATCTCCTCGAGCCCCCAATCTTCCGTGGCGGGCTTTCTGCCCACGGTGACGAGTACATGGTCGGCAGCGATCTTCGTTTCCTTGCCGTCGGCGGTCTCCACAAGCAGCGCGTCGCCCTTGGACGACAACCCCTTGGCCTTCGCGCCGGTCAGCACGGTCACGCCGAGCTCGTCCAGGCGTTTGGCGATGGGACGTGTCAGCTCGGCGTCGTAAAGCGGCAGGATGCGGGGCAGGGCCTCGACCACCGTCACCTTCGCGCCCATCTTGGCAAACGCCGTGCCGAGTTCGAGGCCGATATAGCCGCCGCCGACCACGGCGAGCGCCGTCGGCACCTCCTTGAGCGCCAATGCCTCGGTCGAGGATATGACCTTGCCGCCGAAGGGCAGGAAGGGAAGCTCGGTCGGCAGGGAGCCGGTGGCGATGACGATGGTTTCGGCGCGGACCACCTGTACGCCGGTTTCCGTCTCCACCTCGACGGTCTTGCCGTCACGGAACTTCGCCCAGCCTTGAAGCGACTTCACCTTGGCCTTTTTGAGCAGGCCGGCGACGCCCGTATTCAACCGGCCGACGATGCCGTCCTTCCAGGCAACGGTCTTCGTCAGGTCGAGTGCCGGTTTCGACAGGGCGATGCCGAGGGGGCTGGCGCCGGCCGCCATCTCGGCGACCTTCAGGTATTCCTCCGCAGCGTGGATGATCGCCT
>JAEWFU010000158.1 GCA_023388675.1 Pseudomonadota bacterium
TCGCCGTCGCCCAGAAGCGGCAAAGAAGCTTGTGAACGGGCTCGAATACGCCATGGTAGATGATGTCGAGCGCCGTCGTCGGGTATTGGAGTTCTCGCAGGATGAAGCGGACGAAGCCCGCCGTCTCTGGGCTTGCGAGCAGGAAGCCGCTGATGCGCTGGACCGCGGCGCAAAGCTGTTCTTCCGCAGCCGCTGCATCGGCCGGCTGGGGCGCTGCCATGATGGCCGGCTCGGCCACGCCGCGCACCGTCGTGACGATATGCTCCGCGCATGCGTCGCGCAGGGCTTCCTTGCCGCCGAAATGATAGGCGATCGAGCCGATATTCGCCTTGGCCGCCGCTGCGATCTCCCGCGTCGAGGTGGCCGCGTAACCTTTTTCGCCAAACAGTTTGAGGCCGGCCTTGATGAGGGCGGCTCTCGTGCTTTCTGCCGATCGGCTGGTGCCGGGAGTCTCGATGTCTCTGCTCATGGCAGTAATTTAATCAATCGATTGATTAAAGTCAAGATGCTGCATGCGCGACACCGGCGTTGGAGCGCCGGGGCGACCTGAGGATCAGGCGTTCTGAAGAGGTTTTGTCAGGCGGCTGCGCAGTTGGCGCAGTGGCCGCGGATCTCGATGGTGGTCTTTTCCGCCTTGAAGCCGTTGTCGGCCGACCATGCGCCGAGTCGTTCGCGCACCACGGCATCGGAGAATTCGTCGACCTGGCCGCAATCCTCGCAGATGGCGAAGGCGATCAGCCCGTGCGCGTGACAGTGCGGATGGGCGCAGGCAACGAACGCATTCAGTGATTCGAGACGGTGCACGAGGCCGAAGCCGAGCAGTTTCTCCAGCGCCCGATAAACCTGCAACGGTGCGCGAAACCCGTCGCCGCGTAGCCGGTCGAGGATCGTGTATGCCGAAAGCGGACCGTCGGCTTTGGCCAGCGTGTCGAGCACCAGCGTCTGGTTGCGGGTCAGGTCCTGATGGGTCGCATTCATGACATCGGCCTTCCGTTCGCGGCGTCTCCGCGTTTCGTCAGCCCAGCGTAGGGCAGCAGGCTCAGAAGGAAAAGGGCGAGCGCGGCGACGACGATCGAGGGGCCTGACGGGGTGTCGAATTCGAGCGAGCCGAACAGGCCGCCCACGACGGCCACCGCGCCGATGGCCGAGGCCATCACGGCCATCTGCTCCGGCGTCGTCGCGAAACGCCTTGCCGCCGCCGCCGGGATGATCATCAGCGCCGTAATCAGCAGGATGCCGACGATCTTCATGGCGATGGCGATCACCAGCGCCATCATCAGCATGAAGACGAAGCGCGAGCGCTCCGGCGCCATGCCTTCGGCGCGCGCCAGTTCCTCGTTGACGGTGGCGGCCAGCAACGGTCGCCAGAGCCACGCCACGAGACCCAGCACCAGCGCGCCGCCGCCATAGATCATGGCGATGTCGAGGCGCGAGACGGCCAGAATGTCGCCGAACAGGAAGCCCATCAGGTCGACGCGCACCCAGGTCATGAAGGCAACCATGACGAGCCCGATCGCCAGAGTCGCATGTGATAGAATGCCCAGCAGCGCGTCGGTCGAAAGCGCACCGCGCCGTTGCAAGGCAAGCAGCGCCATGGAGACGAACATCGCCGCGATGAAGACGCCGACCGTCAGATTGATCTCGAACAGAAAGGCCAGCGCCACGCCCAGCAGGGCGGAATGCGCCATCGTGTCGCCGAAATAGGCCATGCGCCGCCATACGATCAGGCAGCCGAGCGGCCCTGTCGTCAGCGCCAGCCCGATGCCGGCCACCAGCGCCCTGCTGAAGAAATCATCGAGCATGGCCGGCCTCGTCGTGATGATCGTGGTCGTGATGATGACCGTCATCGGGGTGGCAGTTCTGGGTGACCGACCCGTCCTCGTGCAGCACGCGTCCGTCGGGAAGGTGCGTGTGATCGTGATGGTGCCGGTAGATCGCGAGCGTGCCCGCAGCCCGCGCGCCGAAAAGCTTCTGGTATTCCGGGCTGGCGACCACCGTCTGCGGCGTGCCGCGGCAGCATACATGGCCGTTGAGGCAAATCACCGTATCGGTGCTGGCCATCACCACATGCAGGTCGTGCGAGATCAGCAGGATGCCGCAACCCGTGCGGTCGCGGATCGCGCCGATGAGTTCGTAAAGCGCGACCTCGCCCGAAAAGTCGACACCTTGCACCGGCTCGTCGAGGACCAGGAGGTCCGGCTTGCGCAGGATCGCGCGGGCAAGCAGCGCGCGCTGGAACTCGCCACCCGACAATGCCTGCACCTCGGCGCGCGCCAGATGCGCGATGCCCACGGAATCGAGTGCTTCCCTGATCTCCGCCGCAGCATGCGAAGCGGTCAGCGTCATCAGCCTCTCGACGGTGAGTGGCAGGGTCCAGTCTATGGCGAGCTTCTGCGGGACGTAGCCGACGGTCAGCCCCGGCATCCGCGTGACGCTGCCTTCATCCAGCTTGAGCACACCGATGGCGGTACGCGCCGTTGTGCTTTTGCCTGACCCGTTGGGGCCGATCAGGGTGACGATCTCGCCGCGGGCAATGTCGAACTCGACGTTGCGCACCAGCCAGCGCCCGCCCCTGTGGACGCCCGCGCCCTTGAGGCTCACAAGGATTTCGCGGCGTGCCGGCTCAGTGGGATCGTTTTTTTTCAGCATCGGCATTCGTTCGGGGTTGTCAGCGGCATATGGCACACGTTATTGCGCTTCGCAATGTAATATCATTACAATTGCGCTCAATATACCTGAAGGAGGCTACCCGCATGATCCGTCACAAGCTTCGCACTCTCGGCTTCGCGACCGCATCGGCGGCCGTTCTGTGCAGCGGGCCTGCCTGGGCGCTCGATGGAGTCGTGGCATCTATCAAGCCCGTGCATTCGCTGGTTGCGGCGGTGATGGAAGGTGTGGGCGAGCCGGAACTTCTGGTGAAAGGCGCGGCGTCCCCGCATGCCTATGCGCTGCGGCCGTCCGAGGCACGCGCGCTGGAGCAGGCGAAGGTGGCGTTCTGGGTCGGCGAGGGGCTGGAGACGTTTCTGGCAGGGCCGCTGGAGACGCTGGGTGGCAACGCGCGGGTCGTGAAACTGGTGGACGCGCACGATCTGGTCGAACTCGATTTCCGCGAGGGCGGGCCGTTCGAGGCGCACGACCATGGCGAGCATGAAGGGCACGCCCACGACCATGACGATGATGAAGCCGGTCATGACGGCGGCGACGGCCATGCCCACGAAGGTCATGGGCATGAGGGCCACGATCACGGGGCGATCGACATGCATCTGTGGCTGGACCCGAGCAACGCGAAAGCCTTCGTTCACGAGATCGAAGAAGCGCTTAGCGCCGCCGATCCGGACAACGCCGGCACCTATGAGGCCAATGCGGATGCG
>JAEWFU010000206.1 GCA_023388675.1 Pseudomonadota bacterium
CTTCGGTGCGCACTGACGATCTCGGCGCGGTGCCTCTCCGTGCGCTGATGGAGCGCAATGCTGGCATCGACTGGGACGCGGTCGACGACGTGATCTATGGCTGCGCCAACCAGGCCGGCGAGGACAATCGCAACGTGGCGCGGATGGCGCTGCTGCTTGCCGGCCTGCCGCAGGCGGTGCCGGGCTCCACGGTCAACCGGCTTTGCGGTTCGGGCATGGATGCGCTGACCATCTGCGCCCGTGCGATCAAGGCAGGCGAAGCGGAACTGATGATTGCCGGCGGTGTGGAATCGATGAGCCGTGCGCCTTTCGTCATGCCCAAGGCCGACACCGCGTTTTCGCGCAACGCCGAAATCTACGACACCACGATAGGCTGGCGCTTCGTCAATCCGCTGATGAAGAAGCAATATGGCGTCGATTCCATGCCCGAGACGGGCGAGAACGTCGCTGAACAGTTCGGCGTCTCGCGCGCCGATCAGGATGCATTCGCCGTGCGCAGCCAGGAAAAGGCCGTGGCCGCGCAGGCCAATGGCCGGCTTGCAAAGGAGATCGTCCCCGTGACGATCCCGCAGCGCAAGGGCGACCCGGTCGCGGTGGACAAGGACGAGCATCCGCGCGCCGGCACCACACTGGAGGCGCTCGCCAAGCTTGGGACGCCCTTCAGGAAGGAGGGCGGCACCGTGACGGCCGGTAACGCATCGGGCGTCAATGACGGTGCGGCGGCACTGATCGTGGCCTCGGAAGCCGCCATTCGTAAGTATGGGCTTACGCCGATTGCGCGTGTGCTCGGCGGGGCCACGGCCGGCGTGGAACCGCGCATCATGGGCATCGGGCCAGCGCCGGCGACGAAGAAGCTGTGCGCACGGCTCGGCATCTCGCCTTCCGATTTCGACGTGATCGAACTCAACGAAGCCTTTGCCTCCCAAGGCATCGCGGTGCTGCGCGACCTCGGTATTTCCGAGGACGCGCAGCACGTGAACCCGAACGGCGGGGCGATCGCGCTGGGCCATCCGCTCGGCATGTCGGGCGCGCGCATCTCCGGCACGGCGGCGCTCGAGCTTGCCGAGCGCGACGGCAGGCTGGCGCTCGCGACGATGTGCATCGGTGTCGGGCAGGGGATCGCGATCGCGCTCGAGAAGGCCTGACTGGCAGGCAATCCAGCCTTGAAATCTTTGGGGCCGGCGCGTTTCGCGGCGGCCCTTTTCACATCTTTTGACACCTTGCGGTTGACCTCGACAACCATTCCGCGCGATCCAACGACCCGGTATCGATTCGCTCGATGCTCGCCCATCATTGTGACAGCCATGGCGTAACAATTGCGCCAAGTAATGTCGCAGATTGTCTTGCCGGATGTCGCAGCTTGCCCCCATTATGGCGAAAGCTGGGCACGAGCAGTGATGCCCGGACATCAGAACGACACCCCAGAGGAGCGAGGACCATAGATGTCAAACGAACTCGACTATTTGAGCCGCAGGGTCGCCGCAGGCAAGCTGAGCCGCCGCGACTTCCTCGGCCGTGCGGCCGCGCTCGGCGTGAGCTCGGCCTTCGCGGGCTCGCTGCTTTCGAGCGCCGCACAGGCGCAGGAACCGGTCCGTGGAGGTATCCTGAAGGCGGGCATGCAGGGCGGTGAGTCCACCAACAGCCTCGATCCCGCTTCGTGGCAGAGCCAGGTGCCGTACAAGTTCGGTCGTCAGTGGGGCGAGCAGATGGTGCAGCTCGCGCCCGACGGCACGGTGCAGCCATGCATCGCCGAGGAATGGGGCGCATCCGACGACGCGAAGGTGTGGACGTTCAAGATCAGGCAGGGCGTCGAGTTCCACAACGGCAAGACCGTGACGGCCGAAGACGTCGTCGCCACGCTGGAGCGGCATTCGGACGAGGATTCGCAGTCCGGCGCGCTCGGCATCATGCGTGGCGTGGACGATGTGCGCGCGAGCGGCAACGAGGTCGTCATCACGCTCAAGGAAGGCAATGCCGACCTGCCCTACATGCTGGACGACTACCACCTGATGATCCAGCCCAACGGTGGCAAGGACAACCCGACCGAAGGTGTCGGCACCGGTCCCTACAAGGTCGCTGTCAACGAGCCGGGCGTGCGGCACGTCGGCGAGAAGTTCGCCAACTACTGGCGCGACGACCGCGGCTTCGCCGATCAGATCGAGATCATCGTCATCAACGACGCCACGGCACGGACCTCGGCGCTGCAGGGCGGCCAGGTGCACATGATCAACCGTGTCGAGCCGCGCATCGTCAGCATGATCAGCAGGGTGCCGGGGGTCGCGATCCATAATGTGCCCGGCAAGGGGCACTACGTCTTCATCGCGCACTGCAACACGGCGCCGTTCGACAACAACGACCTGCGGTTGGCGCTCAAATACGCGCTCAACCGCGAGGAGATGGTCGAGAAGATCCTCCACGGCTACGGCTCGGTCGGCAACGACACGCCAATCAACGCATCCTACCCGCTGTTCTCCGACGATCTGGAGCAGCGCGCCTACGATCCCGACAAGGCGAAGTTCCATTTCGAGAAATCCGGGCATGATGGCCCGATCCTGCTGCGCACTTCAGACGTCGCCTTCCCCGGTGCCGTCGACGCCGCCCAGCTCTACCAGCAGAGCGCGGCTGCGGCCGGCATCACGCTCGACATCCGCCGCGAGCCGGGCGACGGCTACTGGTCGGAGGTCTGGAACGTGCAGCCCTTCTCAGCCTCCTACTGGGGCGGGCGGCCGACGCAGGACCAGATGTTCACGACGGCGTATCTCTCGACCGCCGACTGGAACGACACCCGCTTCTTCCGCGACGACTTCGACAAGATGCTGTTCGCCGCGCGCTCCGAACTGGACGAGGCCAAGCGCAAGGCGATCTACCGTGACATGAACGTCATCGTCAGCAACGAAGGCGGCGTGATCGTGCCGATGTTCAACGACTTCATCGACGCCACGTCCGACAAGGTCGGCGGCTGGGTCGATGACGGCAACCAGGAGATGTCGGGCGGCTACGCGCTGTCCCGGTGCTGGCTGATCGCCTGACCCGGAGGCGTTAGCATGGGGTCACCCATTCTCAACCTCATCGCCCAGCGCGTCGCGCTGGGCATCCTTCTCCTGTTGGCCGTTTCCGTCCTGATCTTCGCCGGCACCCAAATCCTGCCGGGTGACGTGGCGCAGGCCATTCTCGGCCAGTCGGCGACCCCGGAGGCGCTCGCCAACCTGCGCGCGGAACTGGGGCTCGACCAGCCGGCGGTCGTGCGCTATTTCCAATGGCTCGGCGGCGTGCTGACGGGCGACTTCGGGACGGCGATGACAAGCCGCCAGGACATCGCCAGCGCCATCGGCGGGCGGCTGTGGAACACGCTGTTCCTCGCGTTCTGGGCGGCCATCGTCTCGGTGCCCCTGGCCATCATTCTCGGACTGCTCGCGGTGCGCTACCGCAACGGTCCGGTCGACAAGGCGATTTCCGGCTTCGCGCTGGCCTCGACTTCGCTGCCGGAATTCTTCGTCGGCTACCTGCTGGTCTTCTTTTTCGCGGTGAAACTGCAGTGGTTTCCGGGCATCTCGACCGTCTATGAGGGCATGCCTTTCCTGGAAAGGATGAAGGCGATCGCGCTGCCGGCAACCGCGCTGACTCTCGTCGTGCTGGCGCACATGATGCGCATGACGCGGGCGGCGATCCTCAATGTCATGCAGTCGGCCTATATAGAGACGGCGGAATTGAAGGGATTGTCCCAGCTCGACATCATCCGTCGCCACGCTTTCCCGAACGCGATCGCGCCTATCGTCAACGTGGTGATGCTCAACCTTGCGTTCCTCGTGGTCGGCGTCGTCGTGATCGAAGTGATCTTCGTCTATCCCGGCATGGGTCAGTATCTGGTCGACCACGTCACCAAGCGCGACGTGCCGGTGGTACAGGCGGTCGGGCTGATCTTCGCGGCCGTCTATATCGGGCTCAATATCGTCGCCGACATCGCAGCCATTGTGGCCAATCCGCGCCTGCGGCATCCGAAGTGAGCGGGGGCGGACATGCCTGATCTCAAGAACATCACGCCAAGCGCATGGATCGGCCTCATCGTCACCGGCCTGTTTCTGTTCTGCGCTATCTTCGCGCCGTGGATCGCACCGTACGGCAAGGCGCAGATCGTTGGCGGCGTGTGGGAGCCGATGTCGTCGCAATACTGGCTCGGCACCGACAATCTCGGCCGCGACCTGCTTTCGCGGATGATCTACGGCGCACGCACGACCGTGTTCATAGCCGCCATGGCGACCGCGCTATCGTTTTCGCTGGGCGCCATCCTCGGCTTTGCGGCGGCGGTGACGGGCGGCTGGTTCGACACGATCATGTCGCGTCTGGTGGATCTGCTGATGGCTATCCCCACGCTGATTTTTGGTCTCGTCGTGCTTTCGGTGCTGCCGTCGACAGTTCTGACGCTGATCCTTGTCATGGGTATTCTGGATTCGACACGCGTCTATCGTCTGTCGCGCGCCGTTGCGGTGGACATCAACGTGATGGACTACGTCGAGGCAGCCAAGCTGCGCGGCGAGGGCATGGGCTGGATCATCTTCCGGGAGATCCTGCCGAATGCGCTGTCGCCGCTGGTCTCGGAGCTGGGGCTGCGCTTCATCTACGCGGTGCTGTTCCTGTCGGCGCTGTCTTTCCTCGGCCTCGGCGTTCAGCCGCCGGAAGCCGACTGGGGCGGTATGGTCAAGGAAAACAAGGAGGGCATCGTGTTCGGCATTCCCGCCGCGCTGATCCCGGCGGCCGCCATCGCCGCGCTCGCGATCTCGGTCAACCTCGTCGCCGACTGGGTGCTCAACCGCACGACAA
>JAEWFU010000220.1 GCA_023388675.1 Pseudomonadota bacterium
CGCGATGCATTCAAAGGCGGCCAGACGGACTTCCAGATACAGGCTTTCCCCTTCCGCATGACGGCCGCCAACATGGCGCGTTATCAGGACGATCCGAACTACGAGTTCTGGACCATGCTCAAGGAAGGTTACGACCACTTCGAAATCACCAAGGTGCCGCCGAAGGTCGACGTGTGCGGCAAGCGCTACGTGTTCAACCAGATAGCGCCGGCCGGAACGGCGTTCTCGCCGACCGCCGCCTGCCCGGCAACCACCCAGCCGGAATCGCTGTCGGTCGCTTACAAAAGCTTCCAGTCCACCTATGACTCGGCATTTTCCGCTGCGCTGGGTTCCGGCAAATCCTCCACGCCGGCACCGACGATCGCCGGCTTGAAGGAGGCTGCGCTGGTGGCAGACTGGTCTCGCCGCCGGGCGCGTGGTGAGAAGGTGACTCGCGAACCGCCGTCTCTGGAGCGGCCGCAGATCCTGATGGCCGAAGAGCAGAAAGCCCCCCAGAAGCTCGAGGCGACGATTGCCGCCGTTCCGACGCCGGCACCAGCCGCCCAGCAGGCGGCCGCAGCGGCGGCCGAGGCGAGCGAGATCGAGGGCACCGCGCAGTCCGAGACCATCGCGGCCGGCGCTCAGGCGGCCCAGCCCGAGGGCGAGGGCAAGAGCCTGCGTCGCAGGCTGCTCGGCATGTTCGGCGGCTAATTGCTTCGCGAAGACGCCGAAACCTATGATCTCGGGGGCTTGAACTGCCCGCTGCCAGTGCTGCGTGCGAAAAAGCGGCTGGCCGGTATGCAAGCCGGCGCGCGGCTGTGGGTCGAGACGACCGACCCGCTTGCCGTCATCGACATTCCCGCATTCTGCATCGACTGCGGCCACAGGCTTGTCGCCACAGAGGATGCGTCCAGTGGTGGAAACCGCTTCCTGATCGAACGGGGCGGCTGAGCGCGATCGCTCAGCCCTTATAGCCGGCAATGGCGAGGGGATTGTCCGCGAGAGCGGCGCGGTCCGGCATGTCGATGGCCGGCTCACCCGTGAAGGCGGCAAACAGCCGCCTCACATAATCCTCCGGCAGGTCGAAGGCGATGATGACGATCCTTGTGCCGCGCGGTCCTTCCGGCCAACCGGGCAGGCGCGCTGGCGGGTGCAGCAGCGTCTGCACGCCGTGAATGACCAGCGGCCGATCCGGGTCTTCCGCCAGTTCGATCACGCCCTTCATGCGCAGCAGCTTCTCGCCCTGGGTCGAACGCAGCAGGTCCAGGAACATTTCGATCGTCGAAAACGAAACCGGCCTGTCGTGGACGAGCGAGACGGTGGTTACGCGGTCGTCGTGATGATGGTGATGGCCATGATGATGTTCGTGATCGTGATGGTCGTGGCTGTGATGGTGGTCGTGTCGGTGCTGCTCGCCCAGCCATCGGCGGACATCCGCCGTCTTGGAATTCGGGTCATAGAGTCCGCAATTCAGCAGCTCCGCCGCGCTCGTCGACGAGGCGCTGCCATCCAGGATCAGCGCGCGTGGATTGAGATCGCGCAAACGCGTGCGCAGCGCCGCAATGGCGGCCTCGTCGGCGAGGTCGGACTTCGTCAGCACGATGCGGTCCGCGACGGCTACTTGCCGCACAGCCTGCTCATGGGCGTCGAGCGTCGCCTCCGCGTTGACTGCATCGACGACCGAGACCACGCCGTCCAGCCGCAATGCCTGCGCCAGCACCGGATGTCCCATCACCGATTGCAGAACCGGCACGGGGTCGGCCAGCCCGGTCGTCTCGATGACGATGCGCTTCAACGGTGCGATACGCCCCGTCTGCACCCGGTCGATCAGGTCGGCCAGCGTGTCGACCAGCTCGCCACGTACGGTGCAGCACAGGCACCCGTCGGACAGCTCGATGACGCCGTCAGAGGCCTGCTCGACCAGCATGTGGTCGATGGAGACCTCGCCGAATTCGTTGACGATCACTGCCGTGTTCTGGAGGGCCGGGTCCTTCAGCAGCCTGTTGAGCAGCGTTGTCTTGCCCGCCCCCAGAAAGCCGGTGAGGATCGAGACCGCAATCGGTTCGTGGATCACCTGCTCAGCCCCCTTCCGCGATCGCCGCCGGCGCATAGTCCGGGCGCGGGGTCGGGATCGGCACGTCGGCATAGCGCGGCGCCTTCGATTCCGGGCCGGTTGCGCCGCCAAGCGCTACGGCCACCGCGACGCGTTCGCGCGTCGGCTCCTTGAGATAGGGAGAGGTGTAGACCGGGTGTCCTTCGGGGCCGCGCGCCTCGGTCACCGCCTTCCAGTGCGCCTCGGTACAGATCACCGGCCGCAGGTTCACTGCACTCGGCGCCTCGTTGCCGCTTGGGCGCAACTGGCCAAGATAGGGCGCCGTATCGCCCGGCGTTGCGAAGCCGCGCGCCAACATATTGGCGGCCTTGTCGGCGCGTGCCTCCACCGTCGGCTCGCCGATGACGACCGCCATCAGATTGCGCCCGCCGCGGGTGGCGGTGGCGATCAGGTTGAAGCCGGAGGGGCAGGTGTAGCCGGTCTTCATGCCGTTTGCGCCGTCGAAGCGCATGATCAGGTCGTTGTGGTTTTCGATCAGCTTGTTGTCGGCCTGCAGCGCCTCCATGCTGAAATAATGCGCGTGCTGGGGAAACTCGTTGCGAAGGGCCATGGCCAGCACCGCGAGGTCGCGGGCGTTGGTCGTCTGCTCGTCTGCGTGAAGTCCGTGGGCATTGACGAAACGGGTACCGCTCATGCCGAGACGCTGTGCCTCGCCATTCATGCGTGCGGCGAAGGCGCTACGCGAACCTGCAACGCTTTCAGCGAGAGCGGTCGCGACGTCGTTGGCGGACTTGACCATCAATATCTTGATCGCGTTGTCCACGGTCAGCACGGAGCCGGGCTTGTAGCCCATCTTGCTGGGCGGCTCCTTGGCGGCGCGCTCGGAAATGCGCACCGGCGAATCGAACGCGATCTCGCCGGCCTTGACGGCACGGAAGGTCACAAGAACGGTCATCAGCTTGGTCAGCGAGGCAGGATACCAGGGCGCGAACGCGTCTTCCTGCTCCAGCACCTTGCCGGTGTTGAGATCTACAAGCACCGCCGGGCCGGCCTGTGCCGCGCCTGCCGCAACCACGGTCGCCAATGCCAGCCCTATCGTCGGGAAAAAGCTCCGCCGCATCGTCAATCCAAAATCGCCTCTTGCCGAATTCGCCCGCTCGTCATTAAGGTTCCGCCAAGGTGGCGAGCGCCACCCATCAATTGCCGAAACAACAGGACCCGGACGTTCACCCCCTGCTATTTAGCCTATGTGACGCCAAGATGGCAAAGCCGTCATGGTTTCATGCGGTCGGGGACGAATACGGGCAAGCACGAGGGGCTGACCGGATGCCAATTCTCAATCGCGTCGCAGAGCTGCACGATGAAGTGACGGGGTGGCGCCGACACCTGCATACCATTCCCGAACTTCTCTACGACGTGCACCAGACGGCGGCGTTCGTCGAAGGCAAGCTGCGCGAATTCGGCTGCGACGAGATCGTGCCCGGCCTGGGCCGAACCGGCGTGGTCGGCATCATCAAGGGCAATCTCGGAGAAGGCCCGACGATCGGCCTGCGCGCTGACATGGACGCGCTGCCGCTCAACGAGATCACTGGCAAGCCCTATGCCTCGCAGACGCCGGGCAAGATGCACGCATGTGGCCATGACGGCCACACCGCAATGCTGCTGGGCGCGGCGAAATATCTGGCGGAGACGCGCAATTTCGCAGGCTCCGTCGCGGTGATTTTCCAGCCGGCCGAGGAAGGCGGCGCCGGCGGCAGGGCCATGGTGCAGGACGGGATGATGGAGCGCTTCGGCATCTCGCGCGTCTTCGGCATGCACAACATGCCCGGTCTGCCGGTCGGCCAGTTTGCGATCCGTCCAGGTCCGATCATGGCTGCGACGGCGGAGTTCACCATCACGGTCAAGGGGCGCGGCGGCCATGCGGCAATGCCGCACGGCACGATCGATCCGATCGTGATCGCAAGCCAGATTGTGCAGGGCCTGCAGACGATCGCCGCGCGCTCGGTCGATCCGGTCGATTCGATCGTGGTGTCGGTGACCAAGTTCCACGCCGGCGACGCCTACAACGTGATCCCTCAAGAGGCGCAGCTCGCCGGCACGATCCGCACCCTGCGCACGGAGGTGGGCGAGGCTTCCCGCGAGCGCATGCGCGCCATCTGCCAGGGCATTGCGGCCGCGCACGGGGCGACCGTCGATGTCGATATCGATGTGAACTACCCCGTCACCTTCAACAATGCCGAGGAAACCGAGTTTGCCTCCGGCATCGCCATCGAAGTGGCCGGCGCGCCGCAGGTGCACACCGACATCAACCCGGTGATGGGCGGCGAGGATTTTTCCTACATG
>JAEWFU010000341.1 GCA_023388675.1 Pseudomonadota bacterium
GCGATTTCGGCGCCATCATCCTTGTGGCGGATCTCGCCGATGCTGCACCGCTCGCCAACCGCATCGCGGCCGAGCATCTCGAGCTCGCCATGGACGACGCCGACGCCTACCTTGAAAAGATCCGCAACGCGGGTGCGGTGTTTCTTGGCCGCCATACGCCGGAGGTGATCGGCGATTATGTAGGTGGCTCCAACCACGTCCTGCCCACGGCGCGCTCGGCGCGTTTCTCGTCCGGCCTGTCGGTGCTCGACTTCGTCAAGCGGACCTCGCTCCTGAAGCTGGGACCCGAGCAGTTGCGGCTGCTGGCGCCAGCTGCGATCGCGCTCGCCCGCGCTGAAAATCTCGACGGCCACGCGGCTTCCGTTGCCATCCGGCTCAATCCCGAAAGCTAGGTCATGAGCGATCGCGATCGAAACGCCCGGCTGATCGATGTCGAACTCGACGAATCGATCGGGCGCTCGACGCCGGACGTCGAACACGAACGCGCGGTCGCGATTTTCGATCTCATCGAGGACAACTCGTTTCGGCCTGCCGGCGATGAAAAGGGCGGTCCCTACAAGCTGAGGCTGTCGGTTGTGGATTCCAAGCTGGTGTTTGCCATCTCCCGTGAGGATGGCGAGTCCGTGGTCACCCACATCCTTTCGCTGACGCCGTTCCGGCGCGTGGTGAAGGACTATTTCCTGATCTGCGAGAGCTATTACGAAGCGATCCGTACCTCGACGCCGTCGCAGATCGAGGCGATCGACATGGGGCGGCGCGGTCTTCATAACGAAGGATCGCAAACGCTGATGGATCGCCTCTCCGGCAAGATCGATGTCGATTTCGATACCGCGCGCCGGATTTTCACCCTGGTCTGCGTGCTGCACTGGCGGGGCTGACGATGCAGGCGCCGGGCGCGGCCCCGCTTCCCCGTTCCATCCTGTTCCTGTGCGGCATGAACGCGATACGATCGCCGATGGCGGAGATGCTGGCGAAAAGAGCCTTGCCGCCCGCCACCTTTGTGGCGTCTGCCGGCGTGCGCGCAGGCGCACGCGACCCGTTCGTCGACGTTGTGTTGGCCGAAAAAGGACTGTCGCTGGGTAATCGCCAACCGCAGCGGCTCGACGAGATGGAAGACGCCTATTTCGACCTGATCGTCACGCTGGCGCCGGAGGCGCATCACGCAGCGCTCGAACTGACCCGCTCGATGGCCGTCGACGTCGAATACTGGCCGACGGCGGACCCGTCGGGCGCGGCCGGCTCGCGCGACCGGATACTGGACGCCTATCGCGATGTGCGCGACAGGATCGAAAGGCGCATCGTTGCGCGTTTCGCCGCTGGAGAACCGTGAACATTCCAAGAATAAGCGTGTTCACAAATCCGGAGTAATCATATAGGTTCCGGCGGAATTTCCGGCCGGGGCCGGCAATATCCACCAAACCATAGGAATCGGATGCCGAAGGAAGAAGTACTGGAGTTTCCGGGCGTCGTCACTGAACTGCTGCCGAATGCCATGTTCAGGGTCAAGCTCGAGAACGAACACGAGATCATCGCGCATACGGCAGGCCGCATGCGCAAGAACCGGATTCGCGTTCTGACCGGCGACAAGGTCCTTGTCGAAATGACGCCCTACGACCTAACGAAGGGTCGTATCACCTACCGCTTCAAGTAGCGGTCGACGTTTTCTCCCGCATGCCGACGGGTCTTCGATGAGTGTTTTCCAGAAGCTTGTGCTTGCCTCGGGCTCGCCGAGACGGATCGAGCTTCTGCAACAGGCGGGCATAGAGCCCGACCGCCTCTTTCCAGCCGATCTGGACGAGACGCCACTGCGCGCGGAACATCCGCGCTCGCTGGCCAAACGCCTGTCGCGCGCGAAAGCCGAGAAGGCGCAGGAAGGGCTCGCCAGGGACGGCGAGGCCGATGCGTTCATCCTTGCCGCAGACACGGTGGTTGCCGTCGGCCGGCGTATCCTGCCCAAGGCGGAGCTGGTCGACGAGGCTTCCAATTGCCTGCGCCTGCTCTCGGGGCGCACGCACCGGGTCTATACCGGCGTCTGCCTCATCACGCCGTCGGGCAAGCTGCGCCAGCGGCTGGTGGAAACGCGCGTGCGCTTCAAGCGCCTGTCGCGCGAGGAGCTTGAAAGCTATCTCGCATCAGGCGAATGGCGCGGCAAGGCAGGTGGCTACGGCATACAAGGCCTGGCTGGCACCTTCGTGGTCAAGATGGTCGGTTCCTACACCAACGTCGTGGGGCTGCCGCTCTACGAGACGGTGGGGCTGCTGACCGCCGACGGCTACAAGGTGCATTTCAACTGGCTGGCGGGCACGAGGGCCTGAACCGGTGAGTGATCAGGAAACCGGCAAGGTGACGCCGCTCCGCCCCCGCCGCCCGTGCCCGGAATGCGGCAAGCCATCCACCCGCGCCGACTACCCCTTCTGCTCGCCGCGCTGCAAGGACGTCGACCTCAATCGCTGGCTTTCCGGCTCCTACGCCATTCCCGTCACCGAGGCCGATGAGAACCTCGACGACAACGAGCATTGACCGCTCGGATGTGAGGGATTGCAGGTCCGGAGAGGCCCCCTGAATTTAGTCGCGAAATCGCGCCGCTTCGCGCTGGACAGGCGCAAAACTCGTGTTATAAACCACGCGCTTCGGGCGGAACACCAACGCCGTCCTTTGCAAGGAAAGCCTGCCAGGGCAACCTTGCCGGATGCCCAGATAGCTCAG
>JAEWFU010000370.1 GCA_023388675.1 Pseudomonadota bacterium
AAGGCCGCCTGCGAGGATGAAGAGCTTCTGTGTAGTCGTCTGCATGTCGGGCGGTCCGGCGCTCGGAATGGGTCGCGCGTGTTTCAGCCGGCATCATCCACGGATCGCGTCTCGTCACCAGATGCCATCGCGCCGCAGGCGAAAGTCCCGGGCGGTTCGGTATGCGGAAGACAGATCAGCCATAGCCGTGATATGTGCGCGGCGAACGGGTCGCGCGAGGGGACGGCAGCAGGCGCGCCGGTGAAGGATTGCCCGAAACGCGGGCGATTCCGTGGAAATCGCCTATCGAGGCGACTTGCGCGGCAAAACGGTGCTTCTTATATACGCCGCAACGTCGCGGGGACGTCGAGCATGGCGGTTCCGCGAAAATTCAAGAGTGTAAGGGGCCGTCCCCCGGAACGCCTCATAGGGTCCAGGACGACCTGCTAGACGGAGAGAATGAACATGGCCAAAGTTATCGGTATCGACCTCGGGACGACAAACTCCTGCGTCGCCGTGATGGACGGCAAGGACGCCAAGGTGATCGAGAACGCCGAAGGCGCGCGCACCACGCCTTCCATGGTTGCTTTTTCGGACGACGGCGAACGCCTTGTCGGCCAGCCGGCCAAGCGCCAGGCGGTGACCAATCCCGAAAACACGCTTTTTGCAATCAAGCGCCTGATCGGCCGTCGTTATGACGATCCGGTCACCGAAAAGGACAAGAAGCTCGTCCCCTACAAGATCGTCAAGGGCGACAACGGCGACGCATGGGTCGACGCCGGCGGCAAGAAGCAGTCGCCGAGCCAGATTTCGGCGATGATCCTTCAGAAGATGAAGGAAACGGCCGAAGCCTATCTCGGCGAAAAGGTCGAGAAGGCGGTCATCACCGTTCCTGCCTATTTCAACGACGCCCAGCGCCAGGCCACCAAGGACGCCGGCAAGATCGCCGGCCTCGAGGTTCTGCGTATCATCAACGAGCCGACTGCGGCCGCGCTCGCCTACGGTCTCGACAAGAAGGACGGCAAGACCATCGCCGTCTACGACCTTGGCGGCGGCACCTTCGACATCTCGGTTCTGGAGATCGGCGACGGCGTCTTTGAGGTGAAGTCGACCAATGGCGACACCTTCCTCGGCGGCGAGGACTTCGACATGCGTCTGGTCGAATATCTGGCCGATGAGTTCAAGAAGGAACAGGGCATCGACCTGAAGAACGACAAGCTGGCTCTTCAGCGCCTCAAGGAGGCTGCGGAGAAGGCCAAGATCGAGCTGTCGTCCTCTTCGCAGACCGAGATCAACCTGCCCTTCATCACGGCCGACCAGACCGGTCCGAAGCACCTGACCATGAAGCTGACCCGCGCCAAGTTCGAGTCGCTGGTCGACGACCTGGTGCAGCGCACGATCGGCCCCTGCAAGGCGGCGCTGAAAGATGCCGGCCTCAATGCCGGCGAGATCGACGAGGTGGTTCTGGTCGGCGGCATGACCCGCATGCCCAAGGTCCACGAGGTCGTGAAGCAGTTCTTCGGCAAGGAGCCGCACAAGGGCGTGAACCCCGACGAGGTTGTCGCCATGGGCGCGGCCATCCAGGCCGGCGTGCTGCAGGGCGACGTCAAGGACGTGCTGCTGCTCGACGTGACCCCGCTGTCGCTGGGCATCGAAACGCTGGGCGGTGTGTTCACCCGCCTGATCGAGCGCAACACCACGATCCCCACCAAGAAGAGCCAGGTCTTCTCGACGGCCGAGGACAGCCAGTCGGCTGTGACGATCCGGGTCTTCCAGGGCGAGCGCGAGATGGCGGCCGACAACAAGATGCTGGGCCAGTTCGATCTGGTGGGTATCCCGCCCGCACCGCGCGGCGTGCCGCAGATCGAGGTTACCTTCGACATCGACGCCAACGGCATCGTCAACGTCTCGGCCAAGGACAAGGGTACCGGCAAGGAGCATCAGATCCGCATCCAGGCATCCGGCGGTCTTTCCGACGCCGACATCGAGAAGATGGTCAAGGACGCCGAAGCCAATGCCGACGCTGACAAGAAGCGCCGCGAGGCGGTCGAGGCCCGCAACCAGGGCGAAGCGCTCGTCCATTCGGCCGAGAAGTCGCTGAAGGACTACGGCGACAAGGTGTCCGAGGACGACCGCAAGGCGATCGAAGATGCCCTGGCCGAGCTGAAAACCGCGATCGAGGGCGACGACGCCGAGGATATCAAGGCTAAGTCGAATGCGCTCGCCGAAGCCTCGATGAAGTTTGGCCAGGCCATGTATGAGGCCAGCCAGGCGGAGGCTGCCGAGGCTGACGCGAAGGCCGACGCCGAGAAGAGTGGCGAGGACGTCGTCGATGCCGATTTCGAGGAAATCGACGACGACGACAAGAAGAAGTCGGCCTGACCGGCCTGACGAACGACGGAAACCCGGCCTTGCGCCGGGTTTTTCCGTGCACGGACGGGAGCCGCCCTCCCGAAGTCGCCAAAGCCGATCCTTAGAGCGCTGGCTATGGCAAAAGCGGCCAAGGCTCACTAAATCGATGTCCAGCCGCGTAGAGGCGCAGACGTAGAACCTGCGCCAACGCTTGAACCAAGGCGGCCAACCGCCCAGGAAAGACGATGAAGGCTGATTTCTACGAAACGCTCGGGGTGCAGAAGGGGGCGGACGACAAGGAGCTCAAGAGCGCGTTCCGCAAGCTCGCCATGCAGTTCCATCCCGATCGCAATCCCGGTGACGCCGCCTGCGAGCACAAGTTCAAGGAAATCAACGAGGCCTACGAAACGCTCAAGGACCCGCAGAAGCGGGCCGCCTATGACCGTTTCGGCCACGCAGCCTTCGAAAACGGCGGCATGGGCGGGGCACAGGGGTTCGGGGCCGGTGGCTTCGCGGATATCTTCGAGGACATTTTCGGCGACATGATGGGTCGCCAGCGGCGGTCCTCCGGCGGCCGGGAGCGCGGCGCCGACCTGCGCTACAACATGGAAATCAGCCTCGAGGAGGCTTTCAACGGAAAGACGGCCCAGATCCACGTGCCGGCTTCGGTGGTCTGCGACGAGTGCACCGGTACCGGCGCGCGACCCGGCACCCAGCCAGTGACCTGCTCGATGTGCCAGGGCTCAGGCCGCGTGCGCGCCTCGCAGGGCTTCTTCTCAATCGAGCGCACATGCCCGCAATGCCAGGGCCGCGGCCAGACGATCCAGGACCCCTGCCCGAAATGTTCGGGCCAGGGCCGCGTCACCGAGGAGCGCTCGCTTTCGGTCAACATTCCCGCAGGCATCGAGGACGGCACCCGCATAAGGCTTGCCGGCGAGGGCGAGGCGGGGCTGCGTGGCGGTCCGTCCGGCGATCTCTACATTTTCCTGTCGGTGAAGCCGCACGAGTTCTTCCAGCGCGACGGCGCCGATCTCTTCTGCAAGGCGCCGATCTCCATGACCACCGCCGCGCTTGGCGGCTCCTTCGAGGTCGCGACCCTCGACGGCACCCAGACCAGGGTGAAGGTGCCGGAAGGCACCCAGAACGGCAAGCAGTTCCGCCTGCGCGGCAAGGGCATGCCGATCTTGCGCCAGCCGACGGTGGGCGATCTCTACATTCAGGTGGCGATCGAGACGCCACAGAATCTGACGAGGCGCCAGAAGGAACTGCTGGAGGAATTCGAAAAAATCTCCTCGCAGGAGAACAACCCGCAATCGACGGGCTTTTTCACGCGCATGAAGGACTTCTTCGAATCGTTCGGTGACAAGGCGTAGCGACTTCCGCGCGCTTTATTCGGGCTAAAATTTGCAGGTCGGCTTGCAACGCAAAAAGGCCACTTTAGTTTAGTAAGCGACATTTCCTACCCGGGAGGCGACATCGCATGGCAGAAACCCCTCGCAGGTCGCTTGCGCGCCGCTTCGATGAAGAACTGCGCTTCTTCAAGGGATGGATCGACAAGCCGCGCGCGGTAGGCTCCATCGTACCCACAAGCAGCGTGACGGCGCGCAAGATGGCGACCGTCGTAAATCCCGATTCCGGATTGCCCGTTCTTGAGCTGGGTCCTGGCACCGGGGTCATTACCAAGGCGATCCTTGAAGCCGGGGTGAAACCCGAAAACCTATGGTCGATCGAGTATTCGCAGGATTTCGTCGACCATCTGCGCCTGAACTATCCCGGCGTGAACGTCATCCATGGTGACGCCTTCGACCTGGACAAGACGTTGGGCGACAAGCGCGACACCATGTTCGATTCCGTCATTTCGGGCGTGCCGCTTCTCAATTTCCCCGTCGCCCAGCGCATCGCCTACGTGGAGGACCTGCTTGATCGTATCCCCGCCGGGAGGCCGATCGTGCAGCTCACCTACGGGCCGCTGTCACCCGTTCCGCCCGGCAAGGGCAACTACACGGTGGCGCATTTCGACTTCATCATTAGGAACCTGCCGCCGACCCAGCTCTGGCTGTACAGCAGGCCAAAGGCTTCCTGAGGGTGCAGCCGATACGGCGCTGCCGCCTTTGACAACCACGCCGGATCGGACTATGCGGTGCCGACCCAATCGGAGGCCGCCCCCCGACATGACGCCGAAAATCCTCGTCTTCGCCGGCTCGATACGCACCGGAGCCTATAGCGGAAAGACGGCGGACGTGGCGCAGAAGGAACTGGCGATGCAGGGCGCGGAGGTGACGCGCATCTC
>JAEWFU010000417.1 GCA_023388675.1 Pseudomonadota bacterium
GCCGCGCGCACCAGCAAGGTCGCGGGGCCGCTGCCCACGCCCTCCATCGCAAGCCCTGCCTCCTCGAGGCTCTTGGCTGCGATGATGCGCTCAAGCGCCTGGGAGACGCGGCGCTTGGCGGCTGCGAGCTCGAGCGACTTTGCGAGCCACACCGTCCAGGTCACCAGCGAGGCGAAGGCCAGGCCGATCATCACAGCCTTGACCACCCAGTCGGCGGCCATGAACATGCCCCATGGCGAGAGGTCATGCGGCAGGGTGGAAATCTGCGTGCCTTCCGCTGCTTGGCCAGTTGGCTCCGCAACGGGGGCTGCTTCCGCATCGGGTTCGACAGCCGGTGTGCCGGTTTCCGGCGCCTG
Source organism: Pseudomonadota bacterium (assembly GCA_023388675.1). GTDB lineage: Bacteria > Pseudomonadota > Alphaproteobacteria > Rhizobiales > Rhizobiaceae > Aerobium. Next base: position 357 of record JAEWFU010000417.1, read on the forward strand.
CGCAGGCTCCGTGACGGGAGTGTCGCTCGATTGAGCGAATGTGCCTGACACGGGCGCCACGGCGATAAAGGCCGAGACCAGCAGGATCGCAAGGGGACGGGCGAGGGGAGATAGGGTCATCACAGGTGCAAGCCGAGGGTTAGATGCCGAACGCGGTATCGGTCCGCGTTTCCGTTTTGAGGTTCTCGATGCAGGCGCGAGCATCGATGCCGCTGCCCTTGCATTCGGTGGCGTCGTTGACCAGCACGCGACCCAGCGAGGCGCAGTCCACGCCCGAGAAGTCGAACTGGCGGACCTTGGTCTTGCCGTCGGGCAGATCCTTGAAGTCGACGATGGTCAACCGGCTGACCATGCCGGCCTTGTCGAAGAGCACCAGTTCGAAGGCTGCGCTTTCGAGCGCGCCTCCAAGCTGGTTTGCGACCACGAAAGTGAACCTGCAACCCTTGTCGGTCGACTGCAAGGCGTTGAGTTCAACCGACAGCACGGGGGCGGAGGATGATCCCTCCGCCTCCTGCGCTGCCGCCCCGAAAACCGGGGCGGAGGCGAGCAGGGCCGCGGTCAGAATACGGCCCACGCTTTTGAAGTGCATAATTACCATCCGATCTGTTTCGCCAGCGACACCTTGAACGTGCGCCCTTTGCCCGGCGTGCCGGAGAGGAACTCACGATATTGCTCGTCGAAGATATTATCGACACGGAAATTGGCGTCCCAGCCTTCCAGCGGGCCTTCCTGCGGCCTCCATGTAACGAAAATATCATGGGTGGAAAAGGCGTCGCTCGCCTCGCGCATGAAGGGAAGGCTGGACACGCGCTTCTGTGCAGCGACGATGCGGCTGGTCCAGCCGAACTCGAGCCCGTGCTCCGGCAAGCGCCCGCCGACAGTAAATGCGAACTGATGCGGCGCAACAGTGTTCAGCCAGGTGCTGTTGGTGATGTCCTTGCCGATGACATGCGAATAGGAGGCGCTGCCGAAGAAGTAGTCGGAATCGTAGGCCGCCTCGAGTTCGGCACCGTAGATACGCGCTTCGCCGATATTGTCGTAACGCGGGGTTACGGCGGTACCGCGATCGGTGATCAAATCGGTGATGTCGTTGTAGAAACCCGTCGCCTTGAGCTGCAGCGCATCACCGCTCTGGAACGTGTCGTAGAACGAAAACGCGGTGCCTATCTCGTAATTGAGAGACTTTTCCTTCTTCAGGTCCGAAGTGAGGGCACCGCTGTCGAACACCTCGTCAATGGTCGGAACGCGTTCGGTATGCGCAACCGATCCGAACACCGCGACGGTGTCGTTGAACTTGTAGTGTGCGGCGATCTTGGGTGAGAAGGCGGTGTGGCTCTTCTTGGTCGCGCCGATGATATCGGTCGGTTCCAGTTCCTGCCAGTCGAGACGCGCGCCGGCAATAAGGGTCAGCCGCTCGTCCCAGATGAACTCGTTCTGCGCAAAGATGCCGGTTGCGATCCGGGTGCCCTGCGGGTGGGTGCCCGACGTGCTCTTGAGGGTCGTGCGCTCCTGGAAGTTGGATTGGGAGCCAACCGTCAGGTAGTTTTCGTAGTTCTCGCCGCTGAAGTCGAAGGTGTTGTCGACCGAGAATTGATACGTCTTGTAGCCGAAGGTTCTGTTCAGTGACGGAATCGCGGCTTCCGACTGATCGGTGACCGTGTCCGAGAACGAAGCCTGGACCTTGAGATCGATCCAGCGGTTGTCGCTTGCCGGGTTCTCGTAGGCGATGATCGCGGTCTTGTCGGTGACCTTGCGGTCGACGAGGCCGAAACCGACTTCCTCGCCGGTCTGGTTGTATTCCTGGTCCAGCATCGTGGTCGTCCAGTGCTGGTAGGAAGCGCGCAGCGTCTGCTCGTTATTCTCGCCGAAGCGGAAGGTGCCCTTGACGAGACCCGACGGAGCCGAAATCTCGGATCCCAGCACTTCGTGCCCGTTGCCCGAGGTGTAGTTCTCGGCATAGCGGTAGTTGCCTGCCGCGAGGAACTCGAAGTTCTCGTTGACGCGCTGGGCGAAGATCGCGGAGCCCAGCAGGCCGGTCGAATTGGAATCGTAGCTGGTCTTCAGGCGCAGGGCGCCGTTCTGGCCATCGGCGAGGAAGTCGGAGGCGTCCTTGGTCGTGAAGTTGACCACGCCGCCCAATGCACCCGAACCGTAAAGGGTCGAGGAGGCGGGGCCGCGAAGCACTTCGACCTGCTTGTAGAGCTCCATGTCGGTGAACAGGCCGCCCATGCGGTACTGTTCGTAGAATTTCGACACGCCGTCGATATTGACGATGATGCGGCCCTCGTCGCCCGCCGTGGCTGGACCACCGATACCGCGAATATTGATCGACTGGCCGAGCAGCTTGTCGGAACCGGACATGTTGACGCCGGGAATCCTGCGCAACAGCTCGCCGATCGTTTCCGGCTGGGCCTGGTCTATGTCTTCCTGATTGACCACCGTAACGGCCTGTGGCGTGTCGATGGCGACCTTCTCGGCGCCGGCGCCGACGACAAGGCGCTGGAGAAGCGTTACTCGCCCCTGTTTTTCAGCGGTGTTCGTCGTCGCCTCTTCGATCGCCGCATCCTGTGCGCCTGCCTGAAGTACCCCGAATACCATGGCCATCGCCGCTCCGCCGAGCAGAACGGTCGCCTTGCGAGCCACCAACCCCATCTCAAGTCTCCTGATTTCGTGAGATTCCACTGGCTGGCTCACTGGCTCGCTCGCTTCCTCAATGCCGCCGGTCCGTCAAAAATGTTGACCTTTTCACTCCGGTATTGCACTCCCTATTAAAGCTGATAATTAGTGTCAAGAATTCAATCGCGCTTTTGCGAAGTCGCCCCCTAGCCAGCACCCGCGAGCCCGGACAGTGAAAAGGAACGGTATCGTGAACAGCTACACTCCCTTCAACCATCCCTCCTTCCGCAGGTCTTCCGCCACCGAAGGCGCTCACGAAGTTCGACCGCGCCCCTTCGACAGGGCCGCGCGGATCGTCACCAGCGAGTCGCTGTTCCGCGGCACGCACGAGATCGGCATCGAGCACGAAGGCTCGATGTACCGGCTCAAGATCACGCGGCAGGGCAAGCTCATCCTCAACAAGTGAAGACATCAGGTGAAAACATGAGTGCTGAAGCCAAACCAAGCCCGGAAGCGATTCGTCTCGCGCGCACGGAAAACCCGAAGATGCGCGAACGCGATCTCGCAACCCAGCTCGGCATCTCCGAAGGGGATTTCGTCGCCGCGCATGTCGGCGAAGGCGTCCGGCGGATCGAGCCGCGGGTCAGCGATGTGCTGTTCGGCCTTGAGGCTCTTGGAGAGGTGATGGCGCTCACCCGCAACGAGAGCGCGGTGCACGAAAAGATCGGCGTCTACGACAAGGTCATTGCCGGTCAGCGGGCGATGATGCTGCTGGGCGCCGACATCGATCTGCGCATCTTCCCCGACGCATGGGCTCATGGCTTCGCGGTGGAGAAAAACGATGGCGAGACCGTGCGCCGGAGCCTTCAGTTCTTCGACAAGGCTGGCGATGCCGTTCACAAGATTCACCTGCGGCCTTCGTCAGACGTTGCCGCTTACGAAGAGCTCGTTTCCCGGTTGATCTCTTCGGACCAGTCGCAGGCGATCGAGACGATGCCGGTCGAAAAGACCGGCTTCGACGAGAGCGAGGCCGGCAGCACCGATGAATTGCGCGAACGCTGGAGCACGATGACCGACGTGCATCAGTTCTTCGGCATGTTGCGTTCGCTGAAGCTCAATCGCCGGCAAGCGCTGGACATGATCGGCGAGGACTACGCCTGGCGGCTGGACGGGGACGCGCTAAACGCCATGTTCCTTCACGCCGCGCAGGAGGAAATCCCGATCATGTGCTTCGTGGGCAATCACGGATGCATCCAGATCCACTCCGGACCTGTGGCGAACATCAAGACGATGGGGCCGTGG
>JAEWFU010000419.1 GCA_023388675.1 Pseudomonadota bacterium
GTGTATCCACCGTCGACAAGATGATAGCTGCCTGTGATGAAACTGGCGGCATCGGAGAGAAGGAAGCAGGTCAGGGCGGAGACTTCGTCGGACGTTCCAATGCGTCCGACAGGATGAAGGTCCGCAAGTTGGCCAAGCGTCTCCCCGTCGAGGTTGTTCGACAGGAGTGGCGTGTCGATGTAGGCCGGGCCGACCGCGTTAATGCGCACCCCTTGTGTGGCATACTCGATGGCTGCCGCCTTGGTCAGTCCTAGCAGCCCGTGCTTTGCCGCCACATAAGCGCTCGACCCAGCGGTGCCGACAGAACCAAGGATCGAAGACATGTTGACGATCGCGCCGCCGCCGGATGCCAACATGGCAGTGATCTCGAATTTCATACAGTAGAAGACGCCGTTCAGATTGACGTCGATCACCGATCTCCAGTCGTCGAGCGGATAGTCGGCAACCGGGCCAATGGGGCCCCCTATGCCTGCGTTGTTGACGGCGAGATGAAGACCGCCGTAAGTCTCGACACAGAACGCCACCATGCGCTCGACCGCCTCTGCGTCGGATACATCGGCAGCGAATGCATGAGCCGTACCACCGCCGGTTCGGATTTCGCTGGCGACCGTTTCGACCGCCGCATGCCCTAGGTCGACGACCACCACGTGCGCGCCAGCCGCCCCGAGTTCGCAAGCAATCGCCGCGCCTATGCCAGAGGCTGCGCCGGTCACCAACGCCACCTTGCCGCTGAAATCGTGCATCGGGTACTCTCCGTGATCGCTTCTGCTTCGCCTCAGTGCGACAACAGGACGGGAAGCTTGAGCTCCGATAACACGCCTCTCGTCGCGCCGCCGAGTACGAAGTCGCGCAAACGTGAGTGGCCGTAGCCGCCCATGACGAGGAGGTCAGCGCCGAGCTCAACGGCGTGGCGCTGCAGGGTTTCGGCAATCGGGCAGTCTTCGGCACGAACGGCCGAGTAGCTCGCCTTCAGACCGGCTCGGCGCAGGCTTTCCGCGAATCGCTCTCCGGCGTTGGCGTCCTCAAGAGGCTTCTCGTCGGTGACGGTGATGACATTGATATCCTCGGCGCGTTCGAGCAGCATCCTCGCATCGGCAGCGGCGCGTGCTGCGACCCGGCTTGCGTCCCACGCAATCGCCACATGGCTGAATTGCCGAACGGATTCTTGGTCATCCGGGATGAGCACCGTCGGTCGCCCCGAGCCGAACAGAACCGCCTCCGCGAGACCTTTCACGCCTTGGTTGCCGGAACTCCACCCGATCAGCACCAGGTCGAAATAGCGTGCATGGTGCGCGGCGGTCTCGCCGATGATCGCCGGCTGCGCTTTGATCACGCCAGACGAGATCTCCAGTCCTCTCTTACCGGCTTCCGCCTTGGCGGCGGCCAGCAGATCGGCTCCGTTTTGGGCGCTGAGCCCCTCGGCCTGCCTAATCATCTCCGGCAGGTTCATCAGCACCCGGGAAAGGGCGTTCGACACGGGTGGAATGTCCGTTTCGAGCGCCAGTGCATGGAGGTGAGTCCCCAGGAGCTTCGCGACCGCGACAGTGTTGCGCACAGACGCCTGGGTGCTTGCGTCCGGGTAGGTTAGATAGGGTGCAAGCGCCTGTAGGTTCATATTGATCGATCCCTTCAATGTCGGTCCGGATTAGCGCACGACGAGCACCGGGACAGGGCTGTGGGCGAGTACCTCAGAGGTCTGGCTGCCGAGCAGCAGGCGTCCGATGCCGCGCCGGCCGTGCGACGCCATGACAATCAGGCTGCAGCCTTCGGTCTTCGCCGTTTCAACTATCGCTTCCGCTGGTTGGGCGTCGGGTACATGAAGGACGGCTGCACTCACGCCAACTCTGGAGGCAGATTCCCGGACGTTGGCCAGCAGTTTTTGCGCGGCTTGCTTTTGGCCTTCTTCGTAGCGCGAGATGTCGGCGGGGATGGGGACCCATCCCGCACCCGCGGCACTTGCATGATACGGGAATGGCTCGGTGACGGTCACGATGGTGACGTTCGCACCAAGGCTTTTGGCCAGCGACAAGCCATGATCCACGCCTTTCCGGGCGACCTCCGATCCGTCCGTGGAGATCAGGATGTGCTTGTACATGTCTGCGGCTCCTCAGTTGGTCGTTCGGGACCTTCCTCGAGAATCGATTGGCGTGCATCCGGTTCTACGCCGGGAAGGAACATCTGCGTTTCCCTGCGGTCTTCAGGACGGCAGCCGGCCTGTCATCGAGCGCTGCGTCGCTTCGTTTCCAGTATCGGCTACCGTTGGCGCCTTCTTTGTGCTGGCGCAAAGAAGGCGCGGGTATGCCGCTCGGATCGTGTCTTGAGCGACGTCTGGCGAAGGAAGGAGCGCGCGGAGCTAGCCGGTGATGGCGCCTTCGTTGGCCGGGCGGGCGAGCGCCGAGAACTTGGCCAGCACGCCGCGCGTGTAGCGAGGCTCAGGCGGCTTCCAGAATGCTCGGCGGCGGCTGAGTTCCTCGTCATCGACCTCCAACCGCAGCAGGAGCTCGTGGGCGTCGATCGTGATGGTATCGCCTTCCTCGACCAGTGCGATGGTACCCCCGACATAGGCTTCCGGCGCGACATGGCCGACCACCATGCCCCAGGTGCCGCCGGAAAATCGCCCGTCCGTGACGAGGCCGACGCTTTCGCCCAGTCCGCGGCCGACCAGGGCCGAGGTCGGCGCCAGCATTTCCGGCATGCCGGGCCCGCCCTTCGGGCCGAGATAGCGCAGCACCACCACGTCGCCCGGCTTGATCCGATCGGACAGGATCGCCTCCATGGCCGATTGCTCGTCATCGAACACCCGGGCAGGGCCGGAGATAACCGGGCGTTTGACTCCGGTGATCTTGGCCACCGCCCCGTCCTCGGCGAGATTGCCCCGCAGGATGGCGAGATGGCCTTCGCGGTAGAGCGCCCTTTCGATCGGCATAATGACGTCCTGGTCGGCGCGCGGCACGTCCGGCAGGGCGACCAGCTCTTCCGCCAGCGTGCGGCCGGTGATGGTCAGGCACTCGCCACGGACGAGCCCGGCATTGAGCAGGATCTTCAGGACCTGCGGCACGCCGCCGGCCTGGTGAAGATCCACCGCCATGTATTTGCCGGACGGCTTCAGGTCGCAGAGCACAGGCACCTTGCGCCGCACCCGTTCGAAATCGTCCAGCGTCCAGTCGACACCGGCGGCGTGGGCGATGGCGAGATAGTGCAGCACAGCGTTGGTCGAACCGCCTAGCGCCATGATCAGCGCAACGGCATTTTCGATCGAGTGGCGGGTGACGATATCGCGCGGACGCAAGTTCCCCTTCACCGCCTCGACCAGCACGCGGCCGGACTCGGCGGCGCTGTCGACCTTCTCGCGGTCGGGATTGGCCATGGTCGAGGAGTACATCAGCGCCATGCCCAGCGCCTCGAAAGACGAACTCATCGTGTTGGCGGTATACATGCCGCCGCACGAACCGTTGGAAGGGCAGGCATGGCGCTCGATGCCTTCGAAGTCCTCCTCGCTCATCGTCCCGGCCATGAAGGCACCGACCGCCTCGAAGGCGGAGACGATGGACAGGTCCTCGCCTTTCCAGCGGCCGGGCTTGATGGTTCCCCCATAGACGTAGATCGCCGGCGCGTTGGCGCGCAGGATGCCGATCATTCCGCCCGGCATGTTCTTGTCGCAGCCGCCCAGCACCAGGACGCCGTCCATCCACTGGCCCTGCACGGAGGTTTCCACGCAGTCCGCGATCACCTCACGCGATACCAGCGAGTACTTCATGCCTTCCGTACCCATGGACATGCCGTCCGATATCGTCGGAGTGCCGAACATCTGCGGGTTGGCGCCAGCGGCCTTGATGGCGAAAGCCGCCGCGTCGGCCAAGGGCTGGAGTCCGGCGTTGCAAGGCGTGATGGTGGAGTGGCCGTTGGCGATGCCGATCATCGGCTTGTCGAAATCGCCCTTCTCGTAGCCGAGCGCATAGTACATGGCCCGGTTCGGAGAGCGCGCTACGCCTTGTGTGATGTGCTTCGAACGTTCGTTGAAGGGCATGGCATCGACCTCAGCCTGATCAGCGGCGGGTAGTACGGTGAACGATTTGCCGCACGACGAAAGCGGACGAACTCCCCACGGCTTTATGGTTCAACGGTAACCGACGCACATCACGTAATCCCGCAGCAGTGTCTCCTCGTCCTTAACTTCCTTGAGGAGCGCCTGCAGCGCGTCCCGGGCATTCAACACGCCGATCGGCCGGAAATCCTGGTCGATGACGGGTATGTTCTTGAGCTCTCGCGACTTCATGACTGACCAGATATCGTCAAGCCAGTCGCCAGGTCGGCAGGTCACGACGTCCCGCATCATCACCAATGACGCTGCGGCTACGCAACTCGCGCCACGACACTCGCTTATCCGGCCAACGACATCGGTCTTGGTGAGCACCCCCGAAAGCCGTCCTGCCTCGTCGCATACGACGACGATATCCGTCCCGCTCTTGAGCAGTTTCGCTGCCTCGATCAGAGGCGCACCATCTGCAATGGCCACCAGCCTCTGGCGCGCCTCGGGCAGCAATCGATCGACAAGCATCCGTGCCCCACTTCCAACGGCCTTTGGCGAGGCCAACGGTTTCCTCCAACCTAGGCACCAAATTCAGGTGCCGAACGTAACTGTGAGGATAGTGAGTATCACAACCACCGCAAGAGTTGATCGACACGCGGACGGGGTCGAACGCATAAGTGAAATCTTCGTCGGCTGGCCATTCGGTCATGCGATCTGACCCATTGATCCGCAGATAGCCATGTTGTGCCAGCGCAAAGAGTGGCTTGGAGCGCGCCCTAGACTGCTGGCTGTTCGGTTCAGCGTAGATCCGTACCCGATCCAAAGGGGCGGAAGATGCTGATGACGAAGGCGCCGATCCCGCAACGAGAACAAAGCAGATGACCAAGATAGACGAAAAGCTAGAACCCATCCTTGACGAAGTCCTCCGCCGCAATGCCGGCGAGACAGAATTCCACCAGGCAGTTCGGGAGGTGTTGGAAAGCCTCGGTCGCGTGGTTGCCAAACATCCAGACTATGCCGAGAACGCCCTCATCGAGCGCATCTGCGAGCCGGAACGACAGATCATCTTTCGCGTGCCGTGGATCGATGATGAAGGCAGGGTCCGGATCAACCGTGGCTTTCGCGTTCAGTTCAACTCGGCGCTCGGTCCCTACAAGGGAGGCATCCGGTTCCATCCATCGGTCAACCTTGGAATCATCAAGTTTCTGGGTTTCGAGCAAATATTCAAGAACGCGCTGACCGGGCTGCCGATCGGTGGCGGCAAGGGCGGATCCGACTTCAACCCGCGTGGCCGCTCGGATCGCGAAATCATGCGCTTCTGTCAGTCCTACATGCTCGAACTCCACCGGCATATCGGAGAACATACCGACGTGCCGGCGGGCGACATCGGCGTCGGCGGGCGCGAGATCGGCTACATGTTCGGACAGTACAAGCGGCTCACCAATCGGTACGAGGCGGGCGTCTTGACTGGCAAGGGACTTTCCTACGGAGGCTCTCGCGCGCGCAAGGAGGCGACCGGATATGGCGCGACTTATTTCGTCCAGCGGATGCTCGAGAAGCGCAGGCTCGGATTCGAGGGCAAGCGCGTGGTGGTGTCGGGTTCGGGCAACGTCGCGATCTATACCATGGAGAAGGTTCTGGCATTCGGCGGCACGGTGGTCGCCTGTTCGGACTCAGGCGGGTATGTGACGGACGAGGCAGGCATCGACCTCGATCTCGTCAAGGAAATCAAGGAGGTTCGGCGCGAGCGCATCTCGGAATACGCACGACTCAAGGGCTCTGGCGCCCATTACCTGGAGAAAGGTTCGGTTTGGGACGTGCCATGCGAGGTCGCCATGCCGTCCGCAACGCAGAACGAGCTTTCCGGGAAGGACGCGCGTGTTCTCGTCGAAAACGGCGTCATCGCGGTCGGCGAGGGCGCGAACATGCCATGTACGCCGGAGGCCGTGAGCGTCTTTCGTGAAGCGAAGGTTCTGTTCGCTCCCGGCAAGGCCGCAAATGCTGGAGGCGTGGCAACCTCGGCGCTCGAAATGCAGCAGAACGCCTCGCGCGACAGCTGGACTTTCGAGCAGACAGAGGGCCGCCTTGCAGAGATCATGGGCAACATCCATGACACATGCGCTGAAACCGCCGAAGAGTACGGCGCGCCGGACGACTATGTCCTAGGCGCCAATATTGCTGGCTTCGTCCGCGTGGCCGAAGCTATGCGCGCCCTGGGTGTGATCTGATCGACAAATGGGGCAGTGGAGGCGGCGAGCATGGTCGCACCGCAAGGAAAAAACGCCCGCCGACCGTCACCTTGTGAAAAGGATAGTGAGAAGGAGCGAGGAGTCTTCCAGTCCGTGCACCGAGTGCGGCTCGCCGCCATTAAGATAGAGCCATTCGTTCGTTTGCAGCGTCGCCTCACCGTGTTTCAAACCGATCACGACGTGGCCCTCCAGGCAGTGCAGCATGATCTGTCCGGGAACCGAGTGTGTTGGGATGGATATTCCCTTGCGAACGACAAGTCGAACCGCCTCGAAGGCATCAGTCTTGACGAGTGCCGCCGTCTTGGCAGTGTTCAATTCTGGTTCGAGTTGTGAGAGATCGATGACCTCCCCCGGTTCCGCATGCTTCAAAGCCATGTTGCATCCTATTGTCCACTAGCCGGTCAGGTACCCGCTGCGCTCGCCAAACACTGTAATCTGTAGCGGAAGTCGTGGATGATCAGCCCAGCCTTGGCTCCTGCACCGCGCCGGACGGTTAGACTTCTACTAGATGCGGCCCAACCTGCCGAGCAGCATGCCGAGCTGGTGAGTCACAGGGCCTCCCATCTCGGATTCGGCAACCAGGGCGAGCCATTTCATTTATCAAAACCTTTTCGCCGTTGTCACTTCGCGCCCTGCGTGTCGGGTCGTCAAATGTGTCGCAAGGATGCGTCCTGTCATTCTTCCGGTGATCCGGTGCCGGTTCCTGCCGCCGTCGATGCCTTCTTTGCGCTAGCACAAAGAAGGAGCGGCGAAACACATCCATGTCCCTAGGCGTGGCGGAATTCCCGCCGTGATCGTGCTGAAGGAGACGAACCATGACTCAAGATCGCAACGACAGGCGTACTGTTCTCAATACCGAGCCGACCCAAGCCAAGGAGAGCACCCTTCTTCCCATGCTGTTCGGCGGCCTCGCCTTGATTGTCATCGGAGCGGGCGTGGTGATGACGGTGGTCTGAAGCCGGCATATTGGACATTTCGCGGATGTCGAGCAATTCGAAGGCCGATCATGCCGGCTCCTCCTTACTGGACCGTCACGGCCTGTTCGAAGACGCCTTTGCGATTGTGGTGGGCACGCTATTCGTTGCACTTGGAATGCTGATCTATACCGAGACTGTCCTGCTGGTGGGCGGGGTGATCGGCATGGCGCTGCTAGCGCAATATGTAACGGGCATCGAGTTCTGGCTGCTGTTCTTCCTGCTGAATCTGCCCTTCTATATGCTGGCCGTAAGGCGGCTAGGGTGGGGTTTTGCGTTCCGGACGCTGGTTGCCGTTACCCTCGTCTCATTCTTCTCGCGAATGATCGTCTTGTGGGTTGATTTCGCCTATCTGGATCCGGCCTATGCGTCTGTGATGGGCGGGGCGCTCTGCGGGATGGGGCTGCTGATCCTGTTCCGTCACGGCGCCGGGCTCGGCGGCGTCAATATCCTCGCGGTC
>JAEWFU010000423.1 GCA_023388675.1 Pseudomonadota bacterium
TCCACGCCGTCATGGGCGAGAACGGAGCCGGCAAATCGACGCTGATGAAGCTCCTCTCGGGCGTGTTCAGGCCGGACGCCGGAACGATCCACCTGCGTGGCGAGACGGTTCATTTCAGCCACCCGCGTGATGCGCATCACGCGGGCATTTCCACCATTTTCCAGGAATTCTCCCTGCTGCCCAACCTGTCGGTGGCGGAAAACCTCTTTCTCGGCCGGGCCGTCGGACGCAGTGAGATGAAAGCGAGGACGGTCGCCGCACTTGCCGCGCTCGACCTTCGCATCGATCCCGACCGGCGCGTCGGCTCGCTGAGCGTCGGCCAGCAGCAGATGGTCGAGATCGCCAAGGGTGTCCTCGCGGACGCGTCGGTCTTCATCTTCGACGAGCCGACTGCCGCACTTGCCTCGCACGAAGTCGAGACGCTGTTCGCACTGGTCGGCAGGCTCGCCGGCGAAGGCAAGGTCATCTTCTACATCTCCCATCGGCTGAGCGAGATATTCGCGATCTGCGACGACATCACGATCATGAAGGACGGCGCATTCGTCAGTCGCGTGCCGGCGGCGGAAACGAACGTCGACGAGGTCATCCAGGGCATGGTGGGCCGCCCCATCGAAGAGCTCTTCGAGCCGCGCGCCGCGCAACCCGGACCCGTGTTGCTCGCAGCAAAGGATCTGCGCGGAGAGGCATCGCCGCATCCTCTGTCGCTCGAAATCCGCGAGGGCGAGATCGTCGGGATCGCGGGCCTGGAGGGTCAGGGCCAGCAGGAGCTGATGCGCCTTCTGGCGGGCTTCGACAAAGCCGATGGCGGCTCGCTCGTCCTCGGCAGCGATGCGATCGAGGGACGCTCGGCCCGACGGCGCATGGCGGCCGGCATCGGCTTCGTCCCGGAAAGCCGCAAGGATGACGGGCTGTTCCTGTCGCTGGACATCAGCGCCAACATGGCCACCGCCGCCATCGCCCGCCGCGGGCTCCTGTCGTGGGTACCCGGCATGCGACAGCAGGTCGGCGGGGTCATGAAGGACCTTGCCGTCAAGGCACCCGACTCGCGCACGGCCGTCGTGGATCTTTCGGGCGGCAACCAGCAGAAGGTGGTGCTCGGCCGCTGGCTGCTTGCGGGCGCCCGCATCCTGCTCTGCGAGGAACCGACGCGCGGCGTGGATGTCGGCGCCAAACGCGAAATCTACCGCCAGCTCAGGCAGTTCGCGGAAGGCGGGCGCGGAATACTCGTCACGTCGCGCGAACTGCCCGAACTCATCGGCCTCTGCGACCGTCTTCTCGTCATTCGCGACGGCAGGATCGTTGCCGGGATGCCGGCGGAGGGTGCGACCGAAAGCGAGCTTCTGCGCGCCGCCCTGCCCGCCATGGAAAGCCAGGCCGCATGAGCGCCGCAGCCACGAGTGCACGGCGCGGCCTTCTTGCCCGCTTCCGGCAGGATGCGTTCTGGTACCGCCAGCGCGGCGCGGCCCTGTCCTTCGCGATCCTCGCCCTCATGCTGGTCGCGCTGGCGATCATCGTGCCCCAGAGCTTCTACTCCGGCACGAACCTGTCGAACCTGGCGGGCCAGCTCGCGCCCCTCTTTCTCGTCTCGCTGGGGCAGACCTTCGTGCTTCTGGGCGCCGGCTTCGACCTTTCCGTCGGCGCGGTCATTTCGCTCACATCGGCCATCCTCACGCTCGATCTGGCCGACCCGGTCAAGATACCGCTCGCTTTCGCCGCGGCCGCCACCGTCGGGCTCGCCAATGGCATGGGCTGCGTCTATCTGCGCGTTCATCCGATCATCATGACGCTGGCGACCAGCTCGATCGTGCAGGGCATCGCCCTCATCCTCCTGCCGACACCAGGCGGCGTTGCACCGCGCGCACTCGTAGGCCTGGCGTCCGGCTCGTTCCTCGACCTTCCGGCCGGCTTCTACTGGATCGTCGCCGGCGTCGTCGCCGCGATCTGGCTGATGCATGGAACCGGCTACGGGGTGAAGCTCTATGCCACGGGTCAAAACCCGCAGGCCGCCTGGATAAGCGGCATCGCCGCACCGAAAATCCGGGTGTCGACCTATGTGATCTCGTCTCTGGCGGCGGCGCTCGCCGGCGCCTACCTGACCGGACGCCTCGCGTCGGGCGATCCCAATGTCGGCAGCGCGCTAGGGCTCGACAGTGTCCTGGGCGCCGCCCTCGGCGGCACGCTCCTCTCCGGGGGCGTCGGCGGCCCGATCGGCACCATCGCCGGCGTGCTCATCATCGGCATTCTCAACAACGGGCTCAATCTGGCCGGCGTATCGCCCTACTACCAGTTTGTCGTGAAAGGCACGATGCTGATTGCCGCCGTGAGCCTCTTCCGCAGGCGCGAGGCCGGCCTGTGAAGAGGATGCTTCTTTCCCTTCCGCCGGCTTTCTGGGGGCTGATAGCGGTCTGCGTCTTCGCGGCCTTCACGCAGCCGCAGTTCCTGTCGCTTCCCTTCCTGATGATCCTGCTCCGTCAGGCGGCACCACTGGGCATCGTCGCGCTCGGCCAGACCTTCGTCGTCGCCAATCGTTCGCTCGATCTCTCGGTCGGCGCGACGATCGCCTTCGTCAACCTCATCGTCTCGCACGCGATGTGGAACGGCTATCCCCCCGTCGTACCCATCGCCGCAGCGCTGTCCGCCGGACTTGTCATCGGCCTCGTCAACGGCGTGCTGGTGACGGTACTGCGCGCCTCGGCCGTCGTCGTCACCCTGGGCACGGCCGCCATCATCACCGGCATCGGCTTCCTCTATACCGGCGGTGCGCCGGGCAGCTCCATGGCCGACCTGATCAAATGGCTTGGTCGTGGCCGCATCGGCGTCGTTCCCGTATCCGGCCTCATCTGGCTCGGCTTCGCCATCGTTGCCTACCTGCTCATGCGCCGGCTCACGATCGGCCGCTACATCTTCGCCGCTGGCGACAACCCGTCGGCCGCCACCTATTCCGGCATCCCGGTGAACCGCACCCTGCTCGTCTCGCATGTCCTCAGCGGGCTGTTTGCCGCGAGCGGCGGTCTGCTCCTCTCCGGTCTGGTCGGTGTCGGCTCACTGAACCTCGGTGCCGACTATGTGCTGAGTTCGATTGCCGCGGTGATCCTCGGCGGGGCGGTGTTCGGCGGCGGTGCCGGCGGCGCCGTGGGAACCGTGCAGGGCGCAGCCCTTCTCGTCATGGTCCTCAACCTGCTGACGGTGTTCGGTGTAGACCAGTCGGGCAAGCTGATCGTGCAGGGCCTGGTCATCGCCGTTGCAGCGATCATCTACCAGCAGGGCCGGTGTGGTTGACGGCCTGACGCTCGGGATCGACTTTGGCACCTCCGCGGTGAAGGTCGTGGCCCTGCGCGGGGACGGCACGGTCGCGGCTCAGGCAGCGAGCGGCTACGATACCTTCAAGCCCGCGCCGGACCGCGCCGAACAGGAGCCTGAGGCCTGGTGGTGCGCGCTTTCAACCGCTGCCTCGGCCGTCATGGCGGAAATCGACCCCGCGAGCGTCGTCGCGGCAGGCCTGTCGGGGCAGTTGAACGGCATCGTGCTGGTCGACGCAGACGGCGCGGTCCTCGGGCGCAGCCTCATCTGGCTCGACCAGCGCTGTGGCGAAGAGGTCGCCGAACTCGAACGCTCGCATGGCGGCATGCTTGCAGCAGCCGTCTCGTCGCCGACCTCTCCGATTGCCGTGCTGCCCAAGCTGCAATGGCTGGCCCGGCATGAGCCTGCGCGAATGCAGCAGGCCAGACACGTGTTTCAGGTCAAGGATTACATCCTGTGGCGCCTCACCGGTGCCGTCGCGACGGATGCCAATGAAGCGTCGGCGACGCTGATGATGAACCTCGCCAGCCGCCAATGGGACCCGGCGCTGGTCGCCCTTTCGGGCCTCGCCCCCGCCCGTCTCAGCCCAATCCGCGCCTCAACCGAAATCGTTGGCCGCGTCACCGCCGAGGCATCGGCAGCGACCGGCCTTCCGAGCGGCCTCGGCGTCGTGCCCGGATCGGGCGACACCGGCGCGCTCGGCGTCGGCTGCGGCGCGTTCGCGGCCGGCACTGCGGCCGTGACGCTCGGCACCGCCGGCCATATCGTCGCCTCGGTCCCCAACCAGCCGCTGGCTCTGGTTCCGGGCCTGTGGCGGATGGCGCACGTCACACCCGACCGCGAACTCTGGCTCGGGCTCATCCCGGCCGGCGGCCTCTCGATCGCCTGGCTGCGCAATCTCGGCACCGGCTTTGCCGGCCGTCCTTTCGGCTTCGACGATCTGGAGCGACTGCTCGAGGCTACGGAGCCCGGATCGGGCGCTGCGGTTTTCCTGCCTTTCCTCGAAGGCGCCGGCACGCCGTGGAACGACCCATCGCGCTTTGCCGCCTTCGCGGGACTGAACGTCACCCACGGAGCCGGCCATCTCGTGCGCGCCGTCTATGAGGGCGTCGCTTTCAACATCCGCGCCTGTCTGGAAAGCTTCGAGGTGGCCGGCGTCGGTGTCGATCGGGTTCATCTTGCCGAAGGCGGTGCCCAGTCGCCGGCCTGGTGCCAGATCATCGCAGATGTACTGGACCGGGAAGTGCGTGTCGTCGCCGAACGCGACACGTCGGCCACCGGCGCTGCTATTCTCGCGCGTGCGGCGGTCGACGCCACCGACCTCGCTGCGGTCGTCCAGCGTTCCGTGCGGATCGTCCGGGTGCACAAGCCGAACCCCGCCATGCGAGACCGGATCGACCTGTCATGGGAACGCTTCCGCCGAGAGGCCGAGCGTGCCGGGTAGATCGCGGCGCCGCGCTTTTTGCCGTTACAGCAACACGCTTGCCGCCATCACCCCGAGCCTCAGTCGAGGCGGGCGAGCAGGCCCGCCATCAGCCGCGCCCGCTCGGCAAGGCTGTCGACCTCGATATGTTCGCCCAGCGTGTGAAGCCCCGCACCGCGCACGCCGATCGAATC
>JAEWFU010000485.1 GCA_023388675.1 Pseudomonadota bacterium
CGGCCGTCGGCAGCCTGCGGCGCTCGGGCGGGGCGTTTGTCGCGGCGCTTGTCTCGCGAGGCTGTCAAGGAAAGGGTCTCCGCATCTTGTCGCCCGCTTTTGGCACAGGGTCATCCGCCTCGCAACAGAGCTGCTGCGTGTCTGCTTGGCCGACCAGCGGCCCGTACTGCCGGGCAGGTCGATCGACGCGCTCGGCTTGCCCGCTGCTAACGCGGTGTCTAGGTTCCCTGCCATGAAGCCGCCTCTTTCCCGATCGCGTATTGCGCTCGCAGCCATCATCTCGCTTTGCATTTGCTCGCCGGTTCTCGGCGACGAATCCCTGCAGCGAGAAGTCGAAGCGAACGTGCCAAACGGCCCGCTTCGCGGCACGTTGCTGGCCCCACCCGGGAATGCGTCGAATGCATCGGTCGTGATCGTCCCCGGTTCCGGTCCCACCGACCGCAATGGCAATAATCCGCTCGGTGCGACTTCCGGTTATCTGCAAGGCCTGGCCGAGGCGTTGGCTGGCGCGGGCATTGCTTCGATCCGGATCGACAAGCGGGGCATGTTCGCCAGCGCGGGCACCTTCGGAGACCCCAACGCCGTGGCCTTCGACGATTACGCGGCCGACGCGCTGGCGTGGGTCACAGTCGCACGCGACGAGGCCGGGACCGATTGCAGTTGGCTGCTCGGCCACAGCGAAGGCGCGCTAGTCTCACTGCTGGCGGCAGCGAAGTCGAGCGACGAACTGTGTGGGCTCGTGCTGCTCGCGGCACCCGGCCGCAAGATGGGCGCCGTCCTGCGCGAGCAACTGCGCGCCAACCCGCACAACCAACCACTGCTGGCAGATGCGGAAGCAGCCATCGATGGGCTGGAACGCGGAGAGCATATCGACGCCTCCGATTTCCATCCCGCCGCGCAACAGCTTTTTGCACCCGCATTGCAGGATTTCCTGATCGACGCCTTCAGCCGCGATCCGGCAGCTCTGATCGCCGGCCTGAA
This sequence comes from Pseudomonadota bacterium, assembly GCA_023388675.1. Classification (GTDB taxonomy): domain Bacteria; phylum Pseudomonadota; class Alphaproteobacteria; order Rhizobiales; family Rhizobiaceae; genus Aerobium. The sequence continues at coordinate 982 of JAEWFU010000485.1, forward strand.
CCTGCCGGTCCTGATCGTGCAGGGCGACAACGACTTGCAGGTCAAAACAGAAGACGCCGAAGCGCTTGCCCGCGCGCAGCCGGAAGCCGAGCTTCTGGTAATGCCAGGCATGAACCATGTCCTGAAGACGACGCCGCCCGGCGACATGCAGGCGAACCTCGCCGCCTATGCCGACCCGTCGCTGCCGCTGGCGGATGGATTGGCCGAATTGGTCGCGGAATTCGTCAGGCGCAAGCGCTGATTTCCCGACAGTGTCGGCGATGTGCGTCCTTCGAGGCTCGCTCCGCTCGCACCTCAGGATGAGGAAGGTGGTTTGATCGAACCCACCCACTGTGAGCTCGATGCACTACATCCCTCATCCTGAGGTGCGAGCGCAGCGAGCCTCGAAGGACGCACGATACTTATGCGGTCAAACACAACGAATCGCCTGCCTCAGCCCTTGGCTGCCTCATAGACGGCGATGCCCGCCGCGAGGTCTTCCAGTGCGGCACCAACCGACTTGAACAACGTGATCTCGTCGGCGCCCTGCCGCCCCCGCTTCTCGCCGCGGGTCAGCTCGAACAGGTCGGCGACGATCCCCTCGTGCGTGAGCGCGCCGGAGGCGACCGCCTGCACGATGTCGCCGGCCTCCTTGGTAGCGCCTGCACGCGTATCCACAAAGACGCGCGCGCGTCGGATCGCCTCGTCGTCGCTTTCGCGCATGGTGGGCGTGAACGCGCCTACCAGATCGAGATGCGTGCCGGGCGTCAGCAATTCGCCCTTCACCAGCGGTTCGGTGGAAATGGTCGCGCAGGAGACGATGTCCGCCCAAGCGATGGCTTCGTCGAGGTTCTCGGCCACGCTGGCGTTCAGCCCGGCCTCGCGCAGCGAAGCGGCCGCCTTGGCCGCGTTTTGCGATGTGCGGTTCCAGATCCTGATCTCGTCGATCGGCCGCACCGCCGAGTGGGCCTGCGCCAGGAACGGGCACAAGGCGCCAGCGCCGACGACCAGCAGCCTGGAAGCATCCTCACGTGCGAGATAGCTGGCGGCAAGCGCGGAAGCGCAGGCCGTGCGCCACTGCGTGATGCGCTGGCCGTCGATAAGTGCCCGCGGCTCGCCGGTCTTGCCGTCGACCAGAAGGTAAAGCCCCATCACGGCTGGCTTTCCGATCTGATTGTTGTCGGGTGAGACGGTGACGATCTTGACGCCGATATACCCGCCATCGGAGGTGCCGGCTTTCTCGAAGTCGTTCCAGGCGGGCATCAGCAGCAGCGTCGATGCCGCGCCATCCGGCCGCTCGATCGTGTGGTGATGGCGCACGGGCTGCACCGCGCCGTCGCGAAAGGCCACGCGCAGCGTCTCCACCAGACCTGCAAAGGTAAGCGAGCGGTCGACGCCGTCGGCCGAGATCGTCAACATGTGTGAAACTCCTTCGAAGTCGCCGACAGGCGGCGGGTCAGGCGCGCGGTGCCGGCAGCGCGGCAGCGCCGGTTTCGGGCTTGGCCGTTGGCTTCGGCTGGGCCGCGAGCTCCGCCTCGCGCCGACGCGCCAACTTGCGGTAATGGCCCTGCCTGAACCAGGTCGCGACACTGCCCACGATCAGACCGAGGGCGAGCGCGCCGAAAAGATAAATGAACAGCGGCAGCGTGACCGTCAGCCCCGGATTTCCGGGATTGAACGGATCGAGCGTGAAATCGACCGGTGCCCGGTTGGCGACCGCAAGCGCCACAAGCACGATCGCCAGCGGAATGAAGACCACGACGGTCATGAAGCGGTTGAGCATGTGCATATTGCCGCGCCGGAGCGGCCCCCGTTCCAAGTTAGTCCGAGTTGAGCCGCTCGCGCAGTTCCTTGCCGGTCTTGAAGAACGGCACCCACTTCTCCTCGACCTCGACCGATTCGCCTGTGCGCGGATTGCGGCCGACGCGCGCGGGACGATTCTTGACCGAAAACGCGCCGAAACCGCGCAACTCGACGCGGTTACCCGAGGCCAGCGCTTCCGAGATTTCGTCGAAGATCGCGTTCACGATGTTCTCCACATCGCGGAGAAACAGATGCGGATTTCGATTGGCAATGGTCTGCACAAGTTCAGACTTGATCATCGGAGAGCTTTCCTGCCGACAGCGTTGTTATCGTTTATGCAAGTGTTTTTGCTTGGTTTTTCAGCCACCAAAGGCATCCCGGTCAGGTTGCCAGAGGGACAGCAGCCCGTCAAGGAACAAGCGGTCGGCGCCGATCTTGCGGGCGACATCCGGCCCAAGGCCTTCCAGGCCGAGCATCCCGAAGGCACCCTGCGCGAGGGACAGCGGCGAGAAGAAGCTGCTGCTTTCCGTCGATTTCCATTCGATCACCGAAAGCTCGGCTTCAACACCCTTGGTCGCCAGCCACGCCACGGCTTCCTCCTCACCGCCCAGCCCGTCGACAAGCTTGCGCTCGAGCGCCTGCCTGCCCGTGAAGATGGAGCCGTCCGCGACGGCCAGCACCTCGGCGCGGCTGAGCGGGCGGCGTTCCTCAACCAGGCCCACGAACCAGTCGTAGCTGTCCATGACCAGTGCGCGCAGCATCGCGCGCTCCTCATCGGTGGTGGGGGTGAACGGCGACGGCTCGGCCTTGAGCGGCGAGGATTTGACGCCCTCGACCTTGACGCCGATCTTGGCCATCAGCTCGGAAACGTCGGGAAACTGAACCAG
>JAEWFU010000488.1 GCA_023388675.1 Pseudomonadota bacterium
TCCCGGAAGAGCCCGAGGAGGCAAACATGGGTGAGCACACGGTCACGTCGTTCGACGACGATCTCGGCCATATCGACCAGTTGATCCGCGACATGGGCGATCTCGCCAGCGCAATGGTCGCCGCCGCGACCCGATCGCTGCTGCAGAATGACACGGCGCTGGCGCAGCGCGTGATCTCGGATGATGTGGTGATGGATGCCCGCCAGCGCGAACTGGACGATCGCGCCATTACGCTGATCGCCAAGCGTCAGCCGATGGCGCAGGACCTGCGATCGGTGGTCGGCGCGATCCGCATGGCGGCTGATCTGGAGCGTATCGGCGATCTGGCCAAGAATATCGCCAAGCGCGTCAACGCGGTGGGTGAGGGCTCTGCGCCACGCGGCCTCTCGCACTCCATCGATACGATGTCCCAGTTGGTGATGGATCAGGTCGGTTCTGTGATCTCGGCCTATGAGGCGCGCGATGCGCAAAACCTGGTGAGCCTGCGCGAGGACGACGAGAAGATCGACGTACAGTACACCGCCGTCTTCCGCGAACTGCTCACCTATATGATGGAAGACCCGCGCAATATCACGGCGTGCACGCACCTCCTGTTCTGCGCCAAGAACCTCGAGCGGATCGGCGACCATGTGACGAACATCGCCGAAAATGCGTATTATATCGTCACTGGCCAGCAGCTTCCGCTGAACCGTCCCAAGCTGGACGAAACGTCCGTGACCGTGGACAGCGAGTGACCGCAGAGAGAATTATCGATGATTGCACCCAAGATCATGGTGGTGGAGGACGAGGAGCCGCTGGGGGTGCTTCTCAAATACAATCTGGAAGCCGAAGGTTATCAAGTCGAGGTGATCGGTCGTGGAGATGAAGCGGAGATCAGGCTGCGCGAAAGCACGCCCGACCTGCTGGTGCTCGACTGGATGGTACCCGGCATTTCCGGCATCGAGCTTTGCCGGCGGCTGCGGATGCGCCCGGAGACCGAGCGCCTGCCGATCATCATGCTGACTGCGCGCGGCGAGGAGACGGATCGCGTGCGCGGCCTCTCGACCGGCTCCGACGACTATCTGGTCAAGCCGTTTTCGACGCCTGAGTTCATCGCCCGCGTAAGGGCGCTGCTGCGTCGCGCCAAGCCGGAAGTCCTTTCCTCGGTGCTCAAGGTCGGCGACATAGTGCTCGACCGCGAGACGCATCGGGTTCATCGTGGCAAGTCCGAGATCAGGCTCGGCCCGACCGAGTTCCGCCTTCTCGAATTCATGATGCAGCATCCGGGCCGCGTCTTCTCGCGCGGGCAGTTGCTGGACAATGTCTGGGGCGAGACGATCTACATCGACGAGCGCACCGTGGACGTGCATGTCGGCCGGCTGCGCAAGGCGGTCAACAATGGCCGTCTGCCCGACGTGATCCGAACTATCCGCGGTGCGGGCTACGCCATCCGCGAAGCGTGAAGACCCGTCACGTCGGTTAAGCAACGGCCTTGCTGGTGTTCCCGACGGCAGTGCCCGGCGCAAAAATATCCTGATCGACGAAGGTCAAGGCCTGACGCGCGCAGCCGTCCCGGATGAGCGGGGTCTCGTCCGGCTCGAGATCGAAAGAGATCGCGGCGTTGTGCTGGCCGCCCGCCGTCTTGGAAATCGCTTCGCGCAGCGCCGGCTCGATCACGTCGAAGGCCGAACTGCCAAGCCCGACGATTGCCACCGGCGCCGGATCGAAAAGCGCAAAGAGACTGCCGAGGCCGAAACCGATCGCTTCGCCGGCCTTGCGGAAGGCTTCGCGTTCACGGCCGTCGTGGTCGCGCGCGGCGGCTGCCAGAGCCAGCATCGTCGCGTCGTCGATGTCGGCGGCCGACTGGGCGTATTCACTCTCGCCGCGCGCGTGCCGGAATATGGCGTAGTTGCCGGCATAGGCCTCGATGCAACCGCGCCGCCCGCAACGGCACTGCGCGCCGTCGGGAATGTGGATCATATGGCCGAACTCGCCGCCCGAGGAATGCGAACCGGTGAAGAGCTCGCCGCGCAGAACCAGTCCCATGCCGATGCCGTTCGACAGCAGGATGGTGAAGAAATTGTCGCGGTAGCGGTCGGGCGCGCGGCCGCGCAAGGCAACGGCGATCATGTTGCAGTCGTTCTCGACCGTCACCGGAATGCCGAAGGCGGTTTCCAGTGCATCGGCGAAAGGGATGTCGCTATGCGGCGTGATCGGCGACCACATCAGCGTGCGCGCCCCGGAGTCGGTGATGCCCTGGATCGCGAGCGTCATGCGCAGCACCGGGCCATGACCGGGTTCGGCGCGCGCGAGCAGCCTGCTCACGGCGGCGACGACGGCTTCGACAAGATCGGTCTCGGCCATGGTTAGCGTCGCAGGGCGCGAAATATCGTGTATGATCGCCCTGCCCGAATAATCGATCAGAGAAGCGGAGAGCGAATTGAGCGAGAGGGCAATCGCCACGACGGTGGCGGCGCGCGGGTTGAGGCCGAGCGCGACCTGGGGCCGGCCGCGCTTGAGCGCCGCCGTTTCGCCGTTCTTGGCCTGCGCCAGGATGCCTTCCTCGATCAGGTCGGCGGAAATGGTCGATATGGTGGAATTGCTGAGCCCGGTGACGGCGGCGATCTCGGTGCGCGACGGCTGGCCTGCGCGCCGCACGGCGGCGATGACCATTGCGCGGTTGCGGCGCCGAAGATCGTCGTGGCGCACGCCGATCGTCATATCAACATTCCTCCCTGCAATGCCGTCGGTTTAGCCGTCTTCTTCCGGCTTCGCCACCATCGCAGGAAGATATTGACACAGGGCTTCTGCTGAGTCATTCTTTTTTTCGAGGCTCGAAAAAAAGAGCTTCGCATCTGTTGTAGAGCAAGTGTCATCAAGCGCTCCAACGGAGCGCAGGGAGGAACATCATGAAGAGATTTGCAACCGCCATGCTGGCGGGCGTCGCCATGTCGCTCACGCTTTCGGCTGCGGCCCATGCCGAAGGCAAGATCGTCGGCGTCTCCTGGTCGAACTTCCAGGAAGAACGCTGGAAGACCGATGAAGCGGCGATCAAGGAAGCGCTCGAAGCGGCCGGCAACACGTATATTTCAGCGGATGCGCAGTCGTCCGCAGGCAAGCAGCTCACCGATGTCGAGGCGCTGATCGCGCAGGGCGCCAACGCGCTCATCATCCTGGCGCAGGATGCGAGCGCGATCGGACCGGCGGTCGAAAAAGCCGTCGCGGAGGGAATTCCGGTGGTCGGCTACGACCGCCTGATCGAAAACCCCGACGCCTTCTACCTGACGTTCGACAACAAGGAAGTCGGCCGCATGCAGGCGCGCGCCGTGTTCGAGGCCCAGCCCGAAGGCAACTACATCTTCATCAAGGGCAACGGCGCCGATCCCAACGCGGATTTCCTCTTCGCGGGCCAGATGGAAGTGCTGAAGGAAGCGATCGACTCCGGCAAGATCAAGAATGTCGGCGAGGCCTACACCGATGGCTGGCTCCCGGCCAACGCCCAGCGCAACACCGAACAGTTCCTGACCGCGAACAACAACGAGATCGACGCGGTCGTGGCGTCGAACGACGGTACCGCCGGCGGAGCTATCGCCGCGCTCGAGGCGCAGGGCCTCGCGGGATCCGTGCCGGTATCGGGCCAGGATGCAGACCATGCGGCCCTCAACCGCATCGCGCTCGGCACCCAGACCGTTTCCGTCTGGAAGGACTCGCGCGAACTCGGAAAGGCTGCCGCGGAGATCGCCAACCAGCTTGCCGAGGGTACCGCCATGGACGCGATCGAAGGCGCAACGAAGTGGTCCGACGGTCCCAACGGCGTGGAGATGAACTCGATCTTCCTTACGCCGAACCCGATCACGAAGGACAATCTCAACGAGGTTATCGACGCGGGCTGGGTTTCCAAGGACGTGGTCTGCCAGGGCGTCGCTGCGGGTTCGGTTGCCGCCTGTGACTGACCGCTGCGCGTGAAAAATGCGAACGCCGCGGTTTGACGAAGGCCGCGGCGTTTCCTTAAGCTTCAATGGCCGGTGCGCCCACGGGAACGGCATGACCGGACGGGAGGATGCATCATGTCTGATGCCGCGATGAATGGACCGGCCGACGGTGCGCGTTCGGCGGAGCTCGGTCCGGTCGGCCGGTTTCTGAAGGCAACGGAACTCGACACCCGCATGCTGGGTATGGTTGGCGCCCTCATCATCATCTGGGGCGTGTTCCACCTGTTGTCGGGCGGCCTGTTTCTCACGCCGCGCAATCTCTGGAACCTTTCCGTCCAGTCCGCGTCCGTGGCGGTGATGGCGACCGGCATGGTCCTGGTCATCGTCACGCGCAATATCGACCTGTCGGTGGGCTCGATCCTCGGGTTTGTCGGCATGTGTATGGGGGTGACGCAGGCGCAACTCCTCCCTCAGTTTCTCGAGTTCGGCCACCCTGCGATCTGGATACTCGCCGCCTTGCTCGGCCTGTGCGTCGGCGTGGCCATCGGGGCGCTTCACGGCTTCATCATCGCGTATCTCGGCGTTCCCGCCTTCATCGTCACTCTCGGCGGCCTGCTGGTGTGGCGCGGTGGGGCTTGGTGGGTGACGAGCGGGCAGACCGTTGCCCCGATGGACGCCACATTCCGCCTGATGGGCGGTGGCCCGGCCGGCGCCGTCGGCGAGATGTGGAGCTGGATAATCGGCTTGGTCGCCTGCGTCGCCGTGGTGCTGATGCTCGTCGCCGCGAGAACCCAGCGGCGGCGTTTCAAATTCCCGCAGCGGCCGATCTGGGCTGAAGGGTTCCTTGGCGCTCTTGCCTGTGCGCTGATCCTCGGCGCTGTCTGGGTCGCCAATTCCTATCCCTGGCCGGCGGGCGTGGTTCGCCGCTATGCCGAGGCCAACAACATCGAAATCCCCGAGGGCGGGCTGTTCATTCCGCATGGCATCGCGATACCGGTTCTGATTGCCGTCGGTGTCGGCATCGTCATGACCTTCGTGACCACGCGGACGCGATTCGGCCGCTACGTTTTCGCCATCGGCGGCAATCCGGAGGCGGCAGCGCTGGCCGGTATCAATACCCGCTGGATCACGATGAAGATCTTCATGGTGATGGGCGGACTGGCGGCTATCGGCGCGATGATCTCGACAGCCCGCCTCAACGCGGCGACCAATGCGCAGGGGACGCTCGACGAGTTGCTCGTCATTGCGGCGGCCGTGATCGGCGGCACCTCGCTGTCGGGCGGCGTCGGCACCATTGCGGGTGCGATGATCGGCGCGGTGCTGATGCAGTCGCTCGCCTCGGGCATGATCCTGCTCGGCGTCGATACGCCGCTGCAGAACATCGTCGTCGGCCTCGCGCTCGTCGTCGCCGTGTGGCTCGACACCGTCTATCGCCGCCGCGTGCAATAGGGAGGATGACCATGGCAAGCCAGGCACCGCTCGTCGAGATGAAGAACATTTCGATTTCCTTCGGCGGCATCCACGCCGTCGATGACGCCTCGATCGATCTCCATGCCGGGGAAGTGGTCGCGTTGCTCGGCCACAACGGCGCGGGCAAATCGACCCTGATCAAGATCCTGTCGGGCGCCTACAAGCGCGACGAGGGGCAGATATTCGTCAATGGCGAGGAGGCCTCGATCCACAACCCGCGCGACGCCAAGAAATACGGCATCGAGACGATCTACCAGACGCTGGCGCTTGCCGACAACGTGGACGCCGCCGCCAACCTGTTTCTCGGCCGCGAGCTGCGCACCAGATGGGGCACGCTCGACGACGTGGCGATGGAATCGGAGACCCGCAAGGTCATGGGGCGGCTCAATCCGCGCTTCCAGCGCTTCAAGGAGCCGGTCATCAAGCTGTCGGGCGGGCAGCGGCAGTCGGTGGCGATCGCCCGCGCCATCCATTTCAATGCCCGCATCCTCATCATGGACGAGCCGACCGCGGCGCTTGGGCCCCAGGAAACCGCGCAGGTCGGCGAATTGGTCAAACAGCTCAAGGCCGACGGTATCGGCATTTTCCTCATCAGCCACGACATCCATGACGTGTTCGATCTCGCCGACCGCGTGTGTGTGATGAAGAACGGGCGTGTGGTGGGGACCGCAAGGGTCTCTGACGTGACCGAGGACGAGGTGCTGGGCATGATCATCCTCGGCAAATGCCCGCCCGGCGCGATCCCCGGCCCCGGGGCGATGCGCGAGGCGGCGTGACGCCACGCTTTCTGCCTGAATGTAAAAAGGGGCCCGCGCGGGCCCCTTTTCTCTTCGATTGATGGCTGAGCGCCTAGCAGCGGTCGGTGTAGACCTGACCGTACTGGTCGCGGTAGCGGCAGTAGCCCGGGCGATCGGCTACGCGGCCGAGCAGATAGCCACTGGCGCCACCGATGGCCGCGCCGGCCAGAGCGCCGCTTACACGACCTGTAGCGAGACCGCCGACTGCCGCGCCAACCGCTGCGCCGCCAACACCGGTCTGTTCAGCAGTGGTGCAGCCGGCTGCGCCCAAACTTGCGACGACCGCTGCCGCCAACATCAACTTCTTCATACCTGCCTCCTTAGTTGCAATCACCCTTCCGCCGGCACCATGCCGCCAGGTTATGGCCTTATCAAGTCCCCCTTTGGCATGCCTGCGCATTCCATGATTGCGTCGGGATTTGACCAACAAGAAACTTGCGAAGGGCAAAAGAGTTCCCGACGGTCGGGCACAGGACCTACCGAACCCTTCATATTTTGACAATGCGTCGCGCGCTAGAGTCGGCGTGATCGGCAAAGAGGCTTATGAATGAAAGGCGCGGCGCGGCTCGAAGCATTTCTGGAGATGATGAGCGCGGAGCGCGGCGCGAGCGGCAACACGCTCGACGCCTACCGGCGCGACCTCGAGGATGCGGCAGGCTTTGTTGATGGCGGACTGGCATCGGCTACGTCTGACGATATCCGTCGCTGGCTGGATGATGTCGCGGCGCGCGGCTTTGCACCGTCCTCGCAAGCGCGCAAACTTTCTGCCGTGCGCCAGTTCTTCAAGTTTCTCTATGTCGAGGGGATTCGCAACGACGATCCCACCGGCATCGTCGACACGCCGAGGAAGGAACGGTCGCTTCCCAAGACAATGCAGGAAAACGCGGTCATGGTCCTGCTCGAACGGGCCGAGACCGAGAAGCAGACGGCGGAAGATACCCCGGACCGGCTGATCGCCTGCCGCCTGCATGCGCTGGTCGAAACGCTCTATGCAACGGGGTTGCGCGTCTCCGAACTGGTGTCGCTGCCGGTCACCGTGGCCCTGCGCGACGAGCGTTTCTTCGTCGTTCGCGGCAAGGGCGGCAAGGAACGCATGGTGCCGCTCTCGCAAAAGGCGCGTGAGGCGCTGCGGGGCTGGCTCGAGGTCCGGGCGTCGGATGCACGGCTCAAGGAAAGTCCATTCCTGTTCCCGGCCGCGTCGGAAAGCGGGCATCTGCCCAGACAGGTCTTTGCGCGAGAACTGAAGGGGCTTGCGGGGCGTGCAGGCGTGCCAGCCGCCAAGGTGTCGCCGCATGTGCTGAGGCATGCTTTCGCCAGCCATCTGTTGCAAAACGGGGCCGATCTGCGGGCCGTGCAGCAGCTTCTCGGCCATGCCGACATCTCGACGACCCAGATTTACACGCATGTGCTCGAAAACCGGCTGGTTGAACTCGTAAGCCAGCATCATCCGCTTGCCGAGTAGCGCTCGGATGGTTATGTGAAGCCCCCAGCAGCGCTTTTTCGCGCCTTTCGACCGCTCAATCACCTCCAGATACAGTAGGGCGAATGTTCAACTACCTCGATTTCGAAAAGCCGGTTGCCGACCTCGAAGGCAAGATCCTCGAGCTGAAGAAGCTCTCGGAGAGCGGCGAATCGGTGGATGTCGGAGACGAGATCGCGCGCCTGGAGAAGCGGTCCCAGGACGCTTTGCGCGAAGCCTACAGACAGTTGACGCCGTGGCAGAAGGTGCAGGTCGCGCGCCATCCCGACCGGCCGCACTGCCTGGATTACGTGCGCGGCCTTTTCACGGACTTCACCCAGCTTGCCGGCGACCGGGCCTTTGGCGAAGACAACGCGGTGATCGCCGGTTTCGCGCGCTTCCAGGGCGAGGCGGTTGCCGTGCTCGGGCTCGAGAAGGGCAACGACACGCAAACCCGCATCAAGCACAATTTCGGCAGCGCGCGCCCGGAAGGCTACCGCAAGGCGGTGCGCGTCATGGAGATGGCCGACCGGTTCGGCATCCCGGTGGTCAGCCTGGTCGATACCGCTGGCGCCTATCCTGGTATCGGTGCGGAGGAACGCGGCCAGGCGGAGGCCATAGCGCGATCGACCTCGGCCTGCCTGTCGCTGCGCTCGCCCAATGTGTCTGTCATCATCGGCGAGGGCGGCTCCGGCGGCGCGATCGCGATCGCCGTCGCCAACCAGGTCTACATGCTCGAGCACTCGATCTATTCGGTGATCTCGCCGGAAGGCGCGGCCTCAATTCTCTGGCGCGACACGACGCGCTCCAAGGACGCGGCCACCAATATGAAGATCACCGCGCAGGATCTTCTGGAACTCAAGATCATCGACGGCGTGATCGCCGAGCCGCTCGGCGGCGCGCATCGCGGTACGGACGCGGTCATCAAGGCCACGGGCGAGCAGATCGCCAGGGGCTTTGCCGACCTTTCGGACGCGAACATGGACTATCGCGAGCACCGTCGCGAAAAGTTTCTGGCGATGGGCCGCACGCTTTAGCGAGCAATTCCACCACCGTTCCGCCACAAAATCGCCGCGTCTCTGCTTTCAATGAAGTAACGCTGCAATGGCTTTCGCCGGGTGCGAAAAGGTAAAGATTGCGGTAAGAACTTTTCAAGGTTAACCGATCTATGGTCGGCATCGGGGCATAAGCAGTTTCGGGGACGGACGGCCCCGGCATTCAAACCAGAGTACGATCCGCGATCCAATGAAGACCAGTATCGCACGCGCCAGCCTTTTGATGATGGCAGCCCTTTTCATCGCGGGTTGCACCGAGGCCACTCTCGAGGATATCGCGCCCAAGGCTGAGAAAAGGCTGCCGCCCGCGCTCGTGCAGTCCATGCGCGCAAAGGGCATGTCGACGACGGCGCCGATCATGGTGCGCATCTTCAAGGAAGAGGCGACGCTGGAGGTCTGGAAGCAGAAGGACAACGGCCGCTACGACCTCGC
>JAEWFU010000045.1 GCA_023388675.1 Pseudomonadota bacterium
TCTCCGCCTTGTCCACCAGCTCGCGGGCACGGGACAGATCCGCGGCGTCCGCCTGCTTGGGTTCCGATTCCGCGTCTTCGTCGCGGCACAGGACGAGGTTGAACAGAACCGGGAAATGGTCCGATCCGCATGCCGGTAGCCGACGCATGTCCCTCAGCCGGAACTCGGCCGAGTGAAAGAGGTGGTCGAGCGGCCAGCGCACCAGCGGGAAGCGCGCGTCGAAGGTGGAAAACACCTTGCGGCCGATACGCGGGTCGAGAAGACGGCTGATCCGGCGGAAGCGTTCAGTCGTTCCTGACCAGGCAACGTCATTGAGGTCGCCGGTGACCAGCACGGGCAGCGTCTCGTCCTTGACCCGCAGCGCCACAAGGGCGGTTTCGCCGTCGCGCCCCTCGGTGCCGCGATGCGGCACCGGCGGCTCCGGATGGATCGAATAGAGCCGGAAGCGCTGTCCTTCCGGCGTCGTTACCGTGGTCACGATGGACGGCACGCCATCGGTCAGCAGGCATTCGACGACTGTATCCGAGAGTGCGAATTTCGACGCGAGGATCATGCCGTAGGAGTTGTCCTGCGTCCGGTCGATGACAGTCGGATAGTTTGAGAGGAGTGTCGAAAGGGCATCGCGCCAGCGCCTGTCAACCTCCATCAGCACGACGATGTCGGGGTCCTGTCTTCGAATCTCGCCTTCCAGTTCGCTGAACCTGTCGTTCGACATCTTCACGTTGCAGGCAAGAAGCTTCAACTCCTCGCCCTTGTCGGTCGCCGGGTCGAAATCGGCGGATTGCCGGCGCCAGATCGGCGTGAACGGAAGGATGAACCATGCTTGCACGAGGGCGACGGCCAGAAGTACGATCTGGATGACGCGCCACCCTGTTCCTTCGGCGCCAAGAAGCAATGAAGCCGCGACGACTACCAGCGCCGTCGCGAGCAATTGCTGGCGGGGAAAATCGCCCACCCGGACGATGCCGTGCGCCAACGGCAGAAACGGCAATATCGTCGAGACAGCCAGAAACACCGTCAAAGCCGCTGCCGCGATCAGCATGTCGTCACCCCTCTTCCCCATCGCCCGCTCGATCGCGGCGAGGTGGAAACTCGAAATCGCAGCCCCGATTCCGTGCGCCTTACGTCCCCGCGCTGTAGGCGGAAATGGCCGCCATGTTGACGATGTCCGAATCCTTGGCGTTCAGCGATACGATCTGGACCGGCTTGTTGAGGCCGACCAGCATCGGGCCGATGACGGTCGAGCCTCCGAGCTCCTGCAGCATCTTGGTGGAGATGGATGCAGAGTGGAACGCGGGCATCACCAGCACGTTTGCAGGCCCCGACAGCCGGCAAAACGGATATTGCCGCATCAGCGTCGGGTTCAGCGCGACGTCGGCCGCCATCTCGCCATCGTACTCGAAATCGACTCGCCTTTTGTCGAGGATGCGCACCGCTTCCTGCACCCGCGCGGAGCGCTCGCCTTGCGGATGGCCGAAAGTGGAATAGGCCAGAAGCGCCACGCGTGGCTCGTAGCCCATGCGCCGCGCGAATCCGGCCGCTTCCTCGGCGATGTCTGCGATCTCCAGCGAATCCGGCATGTCGTGGACGGCGGTGTCGGCGACGATGACGGTGCGGCCGCGACACAGCGCCACCGACGCGCCGATGACGCGATGGCCCGGTTTGGCATCGATGACGCGGCGGATGTCTTCGAGCGCCGTCGAGTAGTTGCGCGTCACGCCGGTGACGATGGCATCGGCATCGCCCAGCGCCAGCATGCAGGCGGCGAAGTGGTTGCGGTCGTTGTTGATGAGCCGCTGGCAATCGCGGAACAGGAAGCCTTTGCGCTGCATCCGCTCGTAAAGATGGTCGGCATAGACCGCATTGCGGCGCGACAGCCGCGCGTTGATGATTTCGATGCCCGGCCGGTCGAGGTCGACGCCGGCATTGCGGGCATTCTCCTTGATGACATCGTCCCGGCCGATGAGTATGGCGGTGCCGAGCTTCTGATTGACGTAGGAGACGGCCGCGCGCATCACCTGCTCTTCCTCGCCCTCGGCGAAGACGACGCGCTTGGGCTGGCGACGCACCCGGTCGTAGATGCGTTGCAGCGTCGAGGCGATGGGGTCGCGCCGCGCCGAAAGCTCCTGCTTGTACTTCTCGATGTCGAGGATCGGTCGCCGCGCGACGCCCGAATCCATCGCCGCGCCGGCGACGGCCGCCGGGATCGCCGAGATGAGGCGCGGATCGAAGGGCACCGGGATGATGTAGTTGGGGCCGAATTTCGGCCGGTTGCCCTGGTAGGCGGCGGCGACGTCGTCCGGCACGTCCTCGCGGGCGAGTGCCGCAAGCGCCTGCGCCGCCGCGACCTTCATCTCGTCGTTGATGGTCGTCGCCCGCACGTCGAGCGCGCCGCGGAAGATGTAGGGGAAGCCCAGCACGTTGTTGACCTGGTTCGGGTAGTCCGAACGGCCGGTCGCCATGATCGCGTCGGTGCGGATCTCCGTCACTTCCTCCGGCGTGATTTCGGGATCGGGATTGGCCATCGCGAAGATGATCGGGTTCTTCGCCATCGACTGGATCATCGCCGTGGTGAACGCGCCCTTCGCCGACAGGCCGAAGACGATGTCGGCGCCGTCCATGGCGTCGGCCAGCGTGCGCTTGTCGGTCTCGACCGCATGCGCCGACTTCCACTGGTTCATGCCTTCGGTGCGGCCCTTGTAGACCACGCCCTTGGTGTCGCAGAGGATGACGTTCTCCGGCTGGAAGCCCATCGCCTTGACGAGCTCGATGCAGGCGATGCCGGCGGAGCCCGCGCCGTTGCAGACCAGCTTCGCCGTCTTCATGTCGCGGCCGGTGATCTCCAGCGCGTTGATCAGGCCGGCGGCGGCGATGATCGCGGTGCCGTGCTGGTCGTCATGGAACACCGGGATGTCCATGATCTCGCGCAGGCGCTGCTCGATGATGAAGCAGTCCGGCGCCTTGATGTCCTCGAGATTGATGCCGCCGAAGGAGGGGCCGAGAAAACGCACGCAGTTGATGAACTCGTCGACGTCCTGGGTGTCGACTTCCAGATCGATCGAATCGACGTCCGCGAAGCGCTTGAACAGCACCGCCTTGCCTTCCATCACCGGCTTCGACGCCAGCGCGCCGAGATTGCCGAGACCGAGGATCGCGGTGCCGTTGGAGATGACGGCCACCATGTTGCCGCGCGTGGTGTAGTCGAAGGCGCGCGACGGATCCTCGGCGATCGCCTTGACCGGCACGGCGACGCCCGGCGAATAGGCCAGCGACAGGTCGCGCTGGGTCGCCATCGGCTTCGTCGGGGTGATTTCCAGCTTGCCCGGGCGGCCGCTGGCATGAAAATCAAGCGCTTCCTGCGGGCTGACCGAGGGGCCGCCCTCTTCGGTAC
>JAEWFU010000047.1 GCA_023388675.1 Pseudomonadota bacterium
CGGGTTCATCGTCATCAGGCTGAACGAGATGTTGTCGTGCTCGGTCACGGTACGCGTCAACTCGTGCGCGAATTCCTGCCCGACCTCGAATTCCTCGTAATAGAGACCTGCCATCTTCTTCCTCCCTCTCGCGGCGGTCAGGCCGCGTTCTCGTCTCTGCGTCCAAGGACGCCGGTTTTCGTCAGTTCGGCGATGCGTTGGTCGGCGATGCCCCAGTCGCGCAGCACGGCTTCGCCACTTTCGCCCGGTGCCTCGGGCGGCGTCGGCGCTGCGGCAGGCGTGCGGCTGAAACGAGGGGCCGGTGCCGGCTGCACCAGTCCATCGACGGCGATGAAGGTGCCGCGCGCGGTGTGATGGGGATGGTCCGGAGCCTCCGCCGACGAGAGAACCGGCGCGAAGCAGGCGTCGGTCCCCTCCAGCAGCGCGCACCATTCCTCGCGCGTTTTCTCCGCGAAACGCTCCGCGAGAAGCCGCTTCGCCTCATCCCAGTTCTTGCGCTCGTTCATGTCCGGAAACGCCGCCGGGTCGAAGCCCATGCGGGTCAGCAGCAGCGTTTGGAACTTGCCTTCGATCGGCGCGACCGAGACATAGGTTCCGTCGGCGCAGGGATAGACGTCGTATTGCGGCGCGCCGCTGTCGAGGATGTTCTCGCCGCGCCCGCCAGGCCAGACCCCGGCCGCCTGCAAGCCCATCAGCGGCGTGGCGAGCAGCGAAACGCCGTCGACGATCGCCGCGTCCACGACCTGCCCCTGTCCCGTGCGCTGCGCATGAAGCAGCGCGCTCACGATGCCGAACGCCATCAGGAAGCTGCCGCCGGCGAAATCGCCCAGCAGGTTGAGTGGCGGTGTCGGCGGCTGGCCGCGCCGGCCGATGGCGTCGAGCGCGCCGGTCAGCGCGATGTAGTTGAGGTCGTGGCCGGCCGCCTGCGCCAGCGGCCCCTCCTGTCCCCAGCCAGTCAGCCGGCCGAAGACGAGGCGCGGGTTGCGCGCAAGGCACGGCTCCGGGCCAAGGCCCAGCCGCTCCGTCACGCCAGGACGAAAACCCTCGACCAGCGCGTCGGCGCGGCCGATCAGGTCGAGCGCGCATTCCACGCCCTCCGGCCGCTTCAGGTCCAGCGCGACCGAGCGGCGGCCGCGCGCGGAAAAATTGAAGCGGTCGGGCCGCTGGACGCCGAGCCCCGACGGCGCCGGCCGGTCGATGCGGATCACGTCGGCGCCCATGTCCGACAGGAGCATGGCTGCCAGCGGAGCCGGGCCGATGCCGACCATCTCGACCACGCGCAATCCGGCGAGCGGGCCGCTTCTCGCATCAACCATGCGCCGCCCTCCCTCTGTCGTGCCAGTGGCGCGCGAGGTCCTCGCGAAACTGCGGCGCAGCGATGGCGATCAGGCGTTCGGCGCGCTGCGGAAGCGTGCAGCCGCGCAGTTCGGCCACGCCCCATTCCGTCACGATGGCATCGACGTCGCTGCGCGGACAGGTCACCGTCGTCACCTGCGGCACGATACGCGAAACCGTCCCGCCCCGTGCGGTTGCCGGCAACGCGATGATGGCCCGTCCGCCCGGCGAGGCATTGGCCCCGCGCACGAAGTCGAGCTGCCCGCCGATCGCCCCGACGTAGCGGCCGCCGACCGTCTCGGCATTCACCTGCCCGGTCAGGTCCACCTCGACCGCCGAGTTGATCGCGCAGAAGCGCGAAAGCGACCCCATCACGTCGACAGCATGGGTATGGGATGGCGGGCACAGACGGAACGCCGCATTGTCGTTGGCGTAGGCATAGAGCCTGCGCGTACCGATCAGCAGGCCGGCAACGCTGATGCCGGCGTCCCGCTCCTTGGCGGCATTGGTGACCACGCCCTTCTCGACCAGATCGACGGCCGCATCGAACAGCGCGCCCGAGTGAATTCCGAGGTTGCGATGGCCGGTCAGCTTCGCCGCCACCGCCTGGGGTATCACGCCGATGCCGAGTTGCAGTACGGCGCGGTCCGGCACCAGCGACGCGACGTTTTCGGCAATCGCAAGTTCGGTTTCGCCCAGCTCGCCGGCCGCGAGCTCCAGCGGCGGGTGCTGTGCCTCAACCGCCATGTCGATGCGTATGTCCGACGGCCACTCGCCGCCCCGGCACAGCGGCGCGTCGCGATTGATTTCGGCGATCACCACGCGCGCGTTGCGCGCCGCCTCGACGACATAGTCGCTGGCAATGCCGAGGCTGAACCCGCCGTCGGCGGCAGGCGCAAGCTGCACCATGACGCAATCGGCGCGCAACGACCCGTCGCCATACGCACCCGCAATCTGCGAATAGTGCCACGGCAGGATATCGAGCCGCCCTGCCGCCGCCAGCTTCGCGGCCTGCCCGATCGCGCCGTAGCCCTCGAAGGCGAGGCCGTTGGGTTCGCCCGCCCATGTGTCGGAATAGACCGAGCCCAGGAACACCGTGCAGCCTTCCGGCAGGTCGCGCGCGCTGGCCAGCCGCCGCGTCAGCGTCAGCGGCTCGGCCGTCGCCTGCCCGACGACGATGCGGTCGCCCGGCCGCAGTATCGCGGCAAGGTCCGGATCGTCGGTGGCTGTGGGCTGCATCGGTCCTCCTCCCGCCGCGCCGTCAGTACGACTTCGGCAGGCCGAGCACCCTCTCGGCGATGTAGGACAGGCAGAGCTGCGGGCTGATCGGCGCGATGCGCGGGATCATCACTTCGCGCAGATAGCGCTCGACGTGATATTCCTTTGCATAGCCGAAGCCGCCATGGGCCATCACCGCCGTCTCGCAGGCGTTGAACCCGGCCTCGCCGGCCAGATACTTGGCCGCGTTGGCGGCCGCCCCTGCCGGCTTGCCGGTGTCGTATTGCCATGCCGCCGACATCACCATCATCCACGCCGCCTCGAGCTCGGCCCAGCACTTGGCCAGCGGGTGCTGGATGCCCTGATTCTGGCCGATCGGA
Source organism: Pseudomonadota bacterium (assembly GCA_023388675.1). GTDB lineage: Bacteria > Pseudomonadota > Alphaproteobacteria > Rhizobiales > Rhizobiaceae > Aerobium. The sequence continues at coordinate 2,934 of JAEWFU010000047.1, forward strand.
CGGTTGAAGACGATGCGTTCCTGCGCATAGCGCGCCGCGCGGTTGATCGCCGCCATGCCGAGCCCCACCGCTTCGGCGGCGATCAGGATGCGCTCCGGGTTCATGCCGTGGAGGATGTATTCGAAGCCGCGCCCTTCCTCACCGATCAGGTCGGCCTCGGGAATCTGGAAGTCCTCGAAAAACAGCTCGTTGGAATCGACCGCCTTACGGCCCATTTTTTCGATCTCGCGAACCTTGATCCGGTCGCGGTCGAACTTCGTGTAGAAGAGGCTGAGGCCGTGCGTCGCCTTCTTCACTTCGTCCAGCGGCGTGGTTCGGGCGAGCAGCAGGATATTGTCGGCCACCTGTGCCGTCGAAATCCAGATCTTCTGGCCGTTGACATGGTAGCGGTCGCCGCGCTTCTCGGCCTTAAGCTTGAGCTGCGTGGTGTTGAGGCCGGTATTGGGCTCGGTGACGGCGAAGCAAGCCTTCTCGCGACCCTCTGCCATGGGCCGTATCATGCGCTGCTTCTGCTCCTCAGTGCCGTAGACGGCGACCGGGTTGAGACCGAAAATGTTGATATGCACGGCCGAGGCGCCCGAGAGGCCGGCGCCGGATTCGGCGATGGTGCGCATCATGATCGCGGCTTCCTGGATGCCCAGCCCAGCGCCGCCCGAGGATTCGGCCGTGCAGATGCCCAGCCACCCCTCACGCGCCAGCGCGTCGTAGAAGTCATGCGGGAAACCGCCCTCGCGGTCGCGCCGCAACCAGTAGGCATCGTCGAAATCGGCACAGATCCGTGC
>JAEWFU010000078.1 GCA_023388675.1 Pseudomonadota bacterium
CCGTTCTCCGCCGCGCAGGACACCGAATATCGCCGTGCACAGCGGCAGCAGCCCGATGAAGACGATGGAGCGCGCCGCGCTGATGTGCTGAAGCGCAAGGGCGGTCAACAGCGGGAAACCGACGACCACGCCGAGCGCGACAATGATGAGTGACCCCAGATCGCTTCGCGCCGGCCGCTTCTGCCGCAACGCGACGAGCAGGGCCAGCCCGAGCAGCGCGGCGATCACTGCACGCGCAGACGTCAGGAACAGCGGCGAAAAGCCGCCGATCGCGACCCGCGTCGCCGGCAGCGACCCGCTGAAGATGATGACGCCCAGGAGCCCGCTGCCCCACCCTGCCGTTTCCGCTTTCATGATGCCTCCTGCAAAGCCGGTTTGGTAGCCGGCAAGAGGTGATGGGGGATAGCGACAGTCCGATACAATTCTACAAAACTGTATGGTACTCATTCATAGTACAATCGAGGATCCGAACTTGCACGAGCGGCAAACACGTACCGAGGAAGTGATGGAGGCGATCCGCGCCAGGGTGGCTCGCCGGGCGCTCGGTAACGGCGATCGCCTGCCGTCCATCCGCGCCTTTGCGGCCACCATGGCGGTGTCACCGTCCACCGTCGTCGAAGCCTATGACCGCCTTGCCGCCGAAGGGCTGATCCGTGCCCGGCAGGGTTCCGGCTTCTATGTCGCCAGCGCACCACCGCCGCTGACGCTGGCCGAAATCGGCCCGAAGCTCGACCGGGCGCTGGATCCCTTCTGGGTTTCCCGCCAGTCGCTCGATGCCGGCGCGAAGGTTGCCAAGCCGGGTTGCGGCTGGCTGCCCGCCGACTGGATGCCCAACGAAGCGATCCGGCGCGCACTTCGCAAGGTGGCCAGAACCGACGAAGCCGTCCTGTCGGACTATGGCGCGACGCGCGGCCCCCTTGCCCTGCGCCGCCTGCTCGCACGTCAATTCGCCGCCGACGGCGTCGATGTCGGACCTGACGGCATCCTGCTGACGGGTTCGGGAACGCAGGCGATCGATTTGATATGCCGCTTTCTCGTCCGGCCCGGTGAAACCGTGCTGGTCGATGATCCCTGTTATTTCAATTTCCAGGCCTTGTTGCGCGCCCATCAGGCAACCATCGTCGGCGTTCCCTACACGGCGAACGGACCGGACGTCGAGCGCTTCGCAGAAGTGGTCGCGCGATACCGGCCGCGGCTCTACATCACCAATTCGGGACTGCATAATCCCACTGGGGCGACGCCGTCGCCGCTGACCGCCCATCGCATCCTCAACATCGCCACCGAACACGGCATGACGATCGTCGAGGATGACATCTTCGCGGATTTCGAGCCGGAGCCTTCGGCGCGTCTCGCCGCGCTCGACGGTCTGTCCTCGGTCATCCGGATCGGCAGTTTCTCGAAGACGCTCTCCGCATCCATTCGCTGCGGCTATGTCGCCGCCCGCGCAGACTGGATCGAGGCATTGATCGATCTGCAGGTCGCCACCAGCTTCGGCGGCGTCAGCCCCGTTGCCGCCGAGCTGGTTCTCGCGGCACTCAGCGACGGCAGCTACCGCAAACATCTGGAGAACGTTCGCCGCCGTCTGAACGGCGCCCGGCGCGATGTGGCCGACAAGCTTGAAAGGCTGGGCATTTCGCCCTGGATGATGCCACGCGGCGGTTTCTACCTGTGGTGCAGCCTGCCCGACGGTCGCGACTCGGCCGCCGTCGCGCGCGCCGCCCTTCGCGACGACGTGGTGCTGGCGCCGGGCAACGTTTTCAGCGTCTCGCAGAACGCGTCCGCCTACATGCGGTTCAATGTCGCCCAGATGGGCGAGCCTCGCATATTCGCGGCGCTGGAGCGCGCGTTGGCCGCTGCACCTGACTAGCCTCCGGCCCTTTGGTGGCTCTTGCAAGCGGCGGCACCTTCGTGTCCCCTGCCCCACCACCGCAATCAGGAAATCCGCATGTCCTTCCAGAAACTCGACGAACTCGGCCACCGGCTCGAAGCCCTCGGCCACGCGCTCGCGATCCTCGGCGCCGACGAAGCCACCCATATGGCGGTCGGCGGCGGCGAGGCGCGCGCCGAAGCGATGGCAACGCTGGCCGGCATGCACCATCGCATGGCGACGGCGCCGGAAATCGCCGACTGGATCGACGGAGCCGAAGGCGAGGCGCTCAACGAGGATCAGGCTGCCGCGCTGCGCGAGTTCAGGCGTCAACACGTGAACCTCACCTGCCTGCCGCCGGAATTCGTCGAACGCCAGATGCGCACCCGCATGCGCTGCGAGCAGCTCTGGCGCGACTTGCGTGCCCGAAACGATTGGGCCGGTTTCCAGCCGGCACTCGAAGGTGTGGTCGAGCTCGTCCGCGAGGAAGCGCAGCTCCGGGCCGATGCGCTGAAGCTCTCCCCCTATGACGCGCTGATGGAACAGTTCGACCCCGGCAACCGCGTCGCCGACGTCGGCCCCGTTCTGGAAGAGCTGAAGACGTTCCTTGTCGATTTCGTGCCCCGCGCCCTCGACGTGCAGGAGCAGCGGTGGGCCAAGCGTCCGCTGAAACCGCTCTCCGGCACCTATCCTGTCGACAAGCAACGTGAGCTCGGTCTTGCGTTGATGGCTGCGGTGGGCTTCGACATCACGCATGGCAGCCTTTCGGTCTCGCACCACCCGTTCTGCGGCGGCGTGCCCACGGACGTGCGTATCACCACGCGCTATCGCACGACCGAGTTCCTCTCGGCATTGATGGGCGTGCTGCACGAGACCGGCCATGCGCTCTACGAACAGGGACTTCCGCGCGAGTGGGCGCACTGGCCGCTTGGCAAGGCCCGCGGCATGGCCATCCACGAAAGCCAGAGCCTGTTCGTCGAAAAGCAGATCGGCCGCAACCCCGCCTTCTGGCGCTGGGCGCTGCCGATGGTCGAGCGCCATCTCGGCGAGGACTGGTCGCTGGACGACATCCTGCCGCACGTGCACCGGGTCGAGCGCGGGCTGATTCGGGTCGATGCCGACGAGGTCACCTACCCGCTCCATGTCATCCTGCGCTTCGAGCTGGAGCAGGACCTGATTGCCGGCCGTCTCGAGGTTGCCGATCTTCCGGAAGCCTGGGACGCGCGCATGCAGGCCTATCTCGGCCTCTCCACCATCGACAACCCCGCCGACGGCCCCATGCAGGATGTCCACTGGCCGTCCGGCGCATTCGGCTATTTCCCCTCCTATACGCTTGGTGCCATGATCGCGGCGCAGCAATGGGCGGCTATAGAACGCGAGCATCCCGACGCATCGGCCGACTTTGCCGAAGGCCGCTTCGACCGCGTCAACGACTGGCGGCGCGAGC
>JAEWFU010000086.1 GCA_023388675.1 Pseudomonadota bacterium
CGAGACCGGCAACGAGATCGTGGGACTGGACGCAGGCGCCACTCACGCTGCGCTCAAGGGCGCGGGCGGTCGCAAACTCGGTCGTTTCGACCTTGTGGTCGATGCCAGCGGCGCGCGCTCCCCGCTCATTGCCTTTTCGGCCAGGCCAGCCACACGCCGTCCACTCACCTATGGCGCGTTCTGGGCGACGCTCGACTGGGTCGGCGACGGCTTCGACGCCCACGCGCTGACGCAGCGCTACCGCCGCGCCAGCATCATGATCGGCGTGCTGCCGATCGGCAGCGCCGAGCCGGGCGGCAAAGGGCAGGCGGCGTTCTTCTGGAGCCTCAAGCCGGACGACGCCGATGCGGTGATCGCCGCCGGGCTCGATGCCTGGAAGGAGCAGGTCGCCGGGCTTTGGCCCGAGACAACTCGCTACCTTGACCAGATCGGCGACTTCTCGCAGCTCACACTGGCGCGCTACGGCCATCACACGCTGAAGGTGCCTGCGGGGCGTCGTCTGGCGGTGATCGGCGATGCCGCGCATTCGACCAGCCCGCAACTCGGGCAGGGTGCCAACATGGCACTGCTCGACGCGGCCGGGCTGGCCTCTGCGCTGGACCGGTCTTCCGATCTCGAAACGGCGCTTGGCGCCTATGCGCGCTCCCGCAGGCTGCATGTGCGCGTCTTTCAGATGCTTTCGGCCGCCTTCACGCCCTTCTATCAGTCGGATTCGGTCATGCTGCCATTGCTGCGCGACCGGCTGGTGGCAACGGTGGCGAAGGTGCCGCCGGCGCCGCAAATCCTCGCCTCCATGGTCGCCGGCACCATCATCGACCCTTTCGGCCCGATCGGTCTGCGGGAAAAGGACTGGAGCCTCTCCTGACCTGCCGCAGGGTCATCGGTTTTGACGCGGCAATCCACACAGCCATGCATCCATTAAGTTGACTCGCAGAGTCATCTTTTATAGCAGTCGCGCCGGGAAGCCTTGGCCCGGAATCCTCTCCGGCCCCCGAAAAAGAAACCTCCAACGTCGTAAGGGGGCCGCCGTGTCTGCTCGTTCGTTCCGTACCTTCAACGCGGCTCTGCTTGCCGCAAGCGCTCTCGCATGGCCGGCGATCGGCATGGCGCAGGAGGCTCCGACCGTTCTCGACGTCATCGAGATCCAGTCCGAGAGCAACGATATTCTCGTTCAGGAAGGCTATGTCGCCAAACAGGACAGGATCGGGACCAAGGTCGATACGCCGATCGCCGATATCCCGCAGGCCATCTCGGTCGTCACACAGGACCAGATCGAGGACCAGAAGCCGCGCACGCTCAACGAGACGCTGTCCTACACGGCGAGCGCCAATCCCAACGGTTTCGGTTTCGACAGCCGCTACGACGCTTTCACCCTGCGCGGCTTCCCGTCCTACTACAACGGCATCTTCCGCGACGGGCTGCGGCAGTACAACGGGCCCTCGGCCTGGTTCAAGACGGAGCCCTACGGCATCGAGGGCCTGACCGTGCTCAAGGGGCCGGCGTCGTCGCTCTACGGCATCAGCGGCCCCGGTGGCCTCGTCAACCTCGTCACCAAACGACCCAAGGACGAGCCGTTCCGCGAGATCGAGGTGCTGCTGGGCGGTAACGACCGCTATCAGGCGGCATTCGACCTGTCCGGTCCCGCAAACGAGGACGGCACGCTGCTCTATCGCCTGACCGGCCTTGCACGTAAGTCCAACACCGATCTGCCGGGCTACGCCGACGACAAGCTCTACCTTGCGCCTGCGGTCACCTGGAAGCCGGACGAGGGCACCAAGCTGACCGTGCTGGGCGAAATCTCGCAGGCGGTGACCGGCGCCACGGCTTTCTTCCACAACCCCGCCTACGGCGAGATTTCGGATGTTTATGCCGGCGATCCCGCCTGGAACGATTTCACCGGCATCCAGGGCCGCATTGGCTACGAGCTCGAGCACCGCCTCAACGACGTCGTCACGCTCCGCCAGAACCTGCGCTACAGCGCCGTCGACGCCGACCTGAAATACAGCGGCTTCTGCACGGATCCGCTCGAGCTGGTCTATTACGGCTGCGAGTATCCGGACAGAAGCTGGGGCTGGTACAAGGAGAAAACCAAGAACTTCGTCGTCGACAACATGGCGCAGTTCGAGTTCGACACCGGCCCCGTCCAGCACACGGCCATCGCCGGCATCGACTATGGCTGGACCGACTACGACGCGAGTTCCGCCCGCTCCTACGTCTCGGTCGGCGACATTCGCGACAATCCGGATTTCTACTTCGCCGGCAGCCAGACCATGAGCCAGATCGGCGCCTATGTGCACGATCAGATGCAGTGGAACAACCTGACACTGTTCGCGAGCGGCCGTTACGACTGGGTCGATACCGAAAGCGTCGATTATGCCCTGACCCGGACCGAGCAGAAAGACAGCGCCTTTTCCGGCCGTGTCGGCGTGTCCTATCGCACGGACTGGGGCGTCATCCCCTACGCCAACTACTCGACGTCGTTTTCGCCCAATATCGGTTTCGTCTATGACGGCGTCACCAACGAGCGCCGGGTCGCGCGGCCGACCAAGGGCGAGCAGGTCGAGGTCGGCGTCAAATACGAAATCCCCGACTACAACGCCGTCATCAACGCATCGGTCTTCAACATCGATCAGACCGACGGCGTCGTCTATGACGGCACGTTCGACGATGCCGGCAACCAGCGCCAGCGCCAGCTTGATCTGAATTCGCGCGGTTTCGAACTGGAGGCCGCCACGACGCTGGACAACGGCATCAGCCTGATCGGTTCCTACACCTACATGCGCATGAAGATCGAGCGGGGCGCGGCCGGCACGGTAGGCAACGAACTGTCGTCGACGCCCAACCACATCTTCTCGCTGTGGGGGCAGTATCGGTTCCGCGAAGGCGCGATGGCTGGCCTCGGGCTCGGCGCCGGCGTGCGATATGTCGGCGAGAGCTTCGGCGACGACCAGAACTCGTTCAAGAACGACGACCGCGTATTCGTCGACGCATCGGTGTCCTACGATTTCGGCGCGCGAAACCCCGAGCTTGAAGGGCTGCTGCTGCAGGTAAACGCCAAGAACCTGTTCGACGAGCGCAAGAAGACTTGCACCGCAGGTAGCTGCTATTGGGATGAAGGCCGCTCGGTCTTCGGCAGCCTGCGCTACCGGTTCTGACACCGATGGCCGACGGCACGCCAGTGTCTGCCAACCCTGCTGCGGTGGTGCTCGCCGTAGGCGGGCTCTACGTTGCGCAAAGCGTCATCGGCGGTGTGACGTGGGCCGGGCTGCCGGCCGTGCTGCGCGATCAGGGCCTGTCCCTCGACAATGTCGGGCTCCTGTCGCTGATCGCGCTGCCCTGGGCGCTGAAGTTCCTGTGGGCGCCGATGGTGGAGCGTTATCGCCTGCCGCCGGTGGGCAGGAACCGCTCCGGTGTCATTGTCGCCGTGGGCGGTCTCGTCTCGATTGCCGGCCTCATCGTTGTCGGCGCGCTCGGGCCGAGCCCGCTGGCTCCCGTTCTCGCCTGTCTCACGATCGTTGCTCTTGCCGCGGCTACCGTCGACATCGCCTGTGACGGTTATGCGGTCGAGAGCCTCCCGCGCGCGCAGCATGGCTGGGCCAACGCGGCTCAGGTCGGCGGCGCCTATCTGGGGTCCGCAATCGGCGGCGGGCTGTTCCTGCTGCTCGTCGCGGGCCTCGGCTGGACCGATGCGATGTGGGCAATGGCGGCGCTTCTCGCGGTCCTTGGATTGCCGTTCCTTTTGCGCTCGCAGGCGGCGAAAGCCAGCGAGGAGCGCGCGCACGTGCCATCGCTGGCTGCGGCCCTGCGGCGGCCGGAGATACGCCGCGGCCTGCTTGCCGCCGCGCTCTACGTGGTCGCGCAGAAGACGGCGCTGATGATGCTCGGCCCGTTCCTCATCGATGCCGGGCTCGACCTCGCGACCCTGGGGTTGCTCAACGGTGCCGGCAGCATGGTCGTCGGGCTCGGTGCGGCACTCCTTGGCGGGGCGCTGGTGCGCATGCTCGGCGCGCGCGCCGTTCTGGTTATCGCGCTGGTGCTGCAGGCGCTTGCGCTCGCAACCTTCGCATCGCGTGACCTGTTCATCGACCTGCCGCTCTCGGTGCTGCTCGCCGTCGCCGTCGCCAGTTCCTCGGGCATCATGGCGCTTGGCTTCGTGGCCCTCTATGCGCAGTTCATGCACTGGTCCGACCCGCGTCAGGGCGGCGTCGACTTCACGCTGTTCCAGTCGATGGATGCCCTTGTCAGCATGGCCGGCGGGGTCGCCGCCGGTTTCGTGGCCGAGCATCTCGGCTACGGCGTCTTCTTCGCCGGGGCTGGCCTGATCGCGCTCGCGACGATACCCGCCATTGCGTTCGTCACCCGCCGCGCAACACCCGACATTTCCGCAACGCTTGAGCCGGTCGGAGAAAGCCAGTGAACACCCGACACACGCTTCGCGCCGAAACCACCATAGCCGTCGCATCGCCACTCGACGTGATGACGCGGCTGCGCGACCATTTCGTCGAGCATGGCGCGGTTTCGGGTTCCGACGAGCGCTGGAGCGCCGATTTCGGCATCGGTACCGTCGAAGCCACAGCGGTCGCGCAGGCCATGCGGTTCCGGGTTCAAGCCTCGGACGAGACCTCGCTCGCCTTCCTTCAATGGGGCGTCACCGACCATGTCGGCGAGTTCGCGGACGGCCCCGTGCCGGACGTGGTCTGGCAGGGCGGCATCCGCGCCGGCGCGGCGTTACCCTATTTCCGGGAGATGCGGGTTGTCCGCGCCGCGCAGGTCACGCCGCGCATGCGCCGGTTGACGCTTGCCGGCGACGACTTGCGGCGCTTCAGCTATGGCGGCCTGCATATGCGGCTGCTGCTTGCCCCGAAAAAGGGCGTGACGCCCGTCTGGCCGGTCATGGCAGCCGACGGGCGTCAGGCATGGCCGGAGGGTCCGAGGCCGGTCAACCGGGTCTACACGATCCGCCGCATCGACGTCGAGGCCGGCGAGATCGATGTCGATTTCGTGCTGCACGAGGGCGACGAGATGCCGGGGGCGACGTTTGCCGCCGAAGCTGCCGCAGGCGATGTCGTCGGCATGACCGGGCCGGGTGGTGGCGAACTGCGGGATGCTGACTGGTGCGTTCTGGCGGGCGACGAGACCGCCTTGCCCGCCATCGGCCGCATGCTCGAGGAAATGCCGGCCGGCCGCAAGGTCGTCGCTCTGATCGAGATCGCCGACGACGCGGAACGCCAGTCCTTGACCAGCAGTGCCGATCTCGACCTTCGCTGGCTCTCGCGGGAGGGCAAGCCTGCCGGAACGACATCCTTGCTCGTGGATGCGTTGAAGGGTCTGGCGTTTCCGGAAGACGACCGCTCGGTCTTCATCTGGGCGGGCTGCGAACATGCCGCCGCCCGCGAGATAAGGACATACCTGCGCAAGGAATGCGGTCTGCCGCGCGGCAGCAATCTCGTTGCCGCCTATTGGCGACGAGGCAAGAGCGGCGAGGTCGAAGACCGCGACTGACACACGCCGTTCCCCATTGCCCGCGGGGCAGAGGACCGGCCATCGCAGATTAGCCTATCGGAATTTTCCGCAACCTCGTCCTGGGCCTCTTGCAATCCGCTGGATTTCGGGCGATAGACCCGAACCGTAACGTACGGTACGGGCACCGAAGCCCGCTGCGACGGCATCGTAACAAGGCGGATCAGGTGCAGGAAACGAGCGCCATCGAGCACGAGGAGACGCTGACGCCCCGCCAGGGCGAGGTGCTCGACGCCGTGCTGGCGCTGCTGGTGGAAGGGCGCGACGCGCTGACCATGACGGCGGTTGCCCGGCGTGCGAGCTGCTCCAAGGAAACGCTCTACAAATGGTTCGGCGATCGCGACGGCCTGCTCACCGCTACCGTCAAATGGCAGGCTTCGCAGGTCCGCGCGGGCAATTATGATCGCCAGAAGCTGGATGCGGCCGCCTTGCGGGAGAGCCTTGAGCGGTTCGCCGTGAACTGGCTCGGCGTGATCTCGTCGCCCACCTCGATCGCGCTCAATCAGGTTGCCGTTGCTCATGCCAGCTCTGCCAAGAGCAATCTCGGCGGCATCGTGCTCGCCAACGGGCGTTTCGCCATCGGCGAGCGGCTGAAGCCGCTGCTTGAGGCCGCCCGCACCGCCGGCCTCATCGAATTCGAAGACGCCGAGGAGGCGTTTCGCACCTTTTTCGGCCTCGTCGGCCGCGACGTTCAGATCCGGTTGCTGCTGGGCGATCGGCTCGAGATGACCGAGGCGGAGATCGCGCGCGATGCGGCGCGCGCGACACGCCAGTTTTTCGCCCTCTACGGGGCAAAGGAAGCGCCG
>JAEWFU010000088.1 GCA_023388675.1 Pseudomonadota bacterium
CCGAGCCGTCCATGTTGACAGGCAGGCCAATGATGACGGCGCCAACCGCTTCTTTTTGAAGCAAGGCGAGCAGGGTCTCGGCGTCCTGCGTGAACTTGCGGCGCGCGATCACGGGGCGCGGATGGGCGAAGGAAAGTGCCGCATCGGAGATCGCGACGCCAATGGTCTTGGTGCCGAGGTCGAGCCCGGCGAGACGCCCGCCGGGAGCGAGGGTGGAGGGCACTTCGCCGATATCTGCAACAGCCACGCGATCGCCTTCCTCTTTGACTTGCGCAAGCGCGGTTCTATCCTTCACGGTATCGAAAAGCGAGTTGCAGAGGTGTCTTGATGAAGCTGACCTGGTACGGCCATTCCGCATTCCGCGTTGAAGCAGGCGGAGCGACGATTCTCATAGATCCGTTTCTCACCGGGAATCCTTCATGGGACAAAGGCTGGGAAGGACCGGCCGAGGGTGTCACCCACGTGCTCATCACGCATGGCCACAACGACCATATCGGCGATGCGCTGCCGATCCTGAAGAAGACCGGCGCGATGCTCGTTTCGAACTTCGAGATCTATGAATATCTGGTCGGCCAGGGCGTGGACGAAAGCAAGGTCAATCCCGGCAACCACGGCGGCACCGTCGATTGCGGCGGCTTCACCACCACATTCGTCAACGCCATCCACTCGTCTTCATTCAGCCGGGAAGGGGGCATCAACGTCTATCTCGGCAACCCGAACGGTCTGGTGCTGCACTTTCCGGACGACAAGACGCTCTATCACATGGGCGATACCGACATCTTCTCGGATATGGCGCTGATCAACGAGCTGCACCAGCCGGCGGTCGGCATCGTGCCGATCGGCGACCGGTTCACGATGGGCGGCGCGGTGGCGGCACTCGCCTGCCGGCGCTTCTTCGACTTCGAAACGGTCATACCGGCCCATTACGCTTCGTTCGGCATCATCGACCAGACGGCGGACAAGTTCGTCGCCGGGATGGAGGGCGCTTCGGCCAAAGTGCTGACGCCGAAGATCGGTGAGCCTTTCGAGGTCTGAGGCGACACTTGCATCCGTCATCCCGGCCCAGGGAGCGGAGCGACCGCAGAGCCGGGACCCATTGGCCAGAAAATCGTGTGCGCAGCCCGGTTCTCGCCTTGCTCATGGCAACAGCGCTATGCAAACCCGTCACCCGGCCGTGCTGCTCAATGGGCCCCGGCTCTCCCCCCTCGCTACGCTCGGTCGGCCGGGATGACGGCTCCGAGGGCTGATCCATGTTGCGCTGTGCCGGCTGCGCCGGTATAGCGCGGACTTGTGATTTTCCTTCCAATCGCCGGAGCGCATCATGTCCGTCGACATCGACACCGTTAAGCGCGTGGCGCGCCTCGCCCGCATCGCAGTGACCGAAGAGGAAGCCGGCCGCATGACCGGCGAGCTCAACACGATCCTGGGCTTCGTCGAGCAGCTCGGCGAGGTCGATGTGAGCGGCGTCGAGCCAATGACCTCCGTGATCCCGATGGAGATGAAGAAACGGCAGGACCGTGTCACTGACGGCGACAAGGCTGCCGATATCGTCGCCAACGCGCCGGCCACGGAAGACAACTTCTTCCTCGTCCCCAAGGTGGTGGAGTAGCCGCGATGGCGCTTGAGATCGCGGTCGAGACGCCCCTGCAGGACGATGTGCGCGCGCTCATCGCCGAGCTGAACGACGCGATGAACGCGCAGGAGCCCGACACGCCCGAGGAATTCAAGTTCCGGATGACGGCCGAGGAGATGGCGGCCCCCGAGATGACCGTATGGGTGGCGCGGCTCGACCGGGCTGCCGTCGGCTGCGGCGCGCTTCTGCGCCATCCGGACGGCCTAGGCGAGGTCAAGCGCATGTATGTGCGCCCCGGCATGCAGGGGCAGGGCGTGGCGGGGCGGCTCCTGCTGGCGATCGAGGAAAAGGCAGCGGCCGAGGGCTTCGGCAGGCTCGCACTCGAGACCGGAGTGCCTTATGCCGCCGCCCGGAGGGTCTATGAGCGCGCAGGCTTCATGCCGTGCGGGCCTTTCGCCGATTATCCCGACAATCCCTATTCGGTCTTCTACGAAAAGGCGCTGAGCCGAGAGCAGGCCGAGCAGCACGCAATCTGACGTCGACGAAAAGAGACGATGACGAACCTTACGCACCTGACCATTGCCGAAGCCCGCGCGAAGTTGCGCGCGAAGGAGATTTCGGCGCTCGAACTGACCGACGCCTATCTGGCCGCGATCGACGCCGCCAACGAGACGTTCAACGCCTATGTCGCGGTCACCCACGACAAGGCGCGCGAGATGGCCAAGGCGTCGGACGCGCGACTCGGCAAGGGCGAGGCCCAGGGGGAGATACGCGCGCTCGAGGGCATTCCGCTCGGCATCAAGGATCTGTTCGCGACCGAAGGCGTGCACACGCAGGCGGCTAGCCACATTCTCGACGGCTTCAAACCGCACTACGAATCGACGGTGACCGCAAATCTATGGGCCGACGGCGCGGTGATGCTCGGCAAGCTCAACATGGACGAGTTCGCCATGGGCTCCTCCAACGAGACGTCCTATTACGGCCCGGTCAAGAACCCGTGGCGGGCGAAGGGCTCCAACGTCGATCTCGTGCCGGGCGGGTCGTCCGGCGGCTCGGCGGCAGCCGTTTCCGCCTTCCTCTGCGCCGGAGCGACGGCGACCGACACGGGCGGCTCCATCCGCCAGCCCGCCGCCTTCACCGGCACCGTCGGCATCAAGCCGACCTATGGCCGCTGCTCACGCTGGGGAACTGTCGCCTTCGCCTCCTCGCTCGACCAGGCGGGGCCGATCACGCGCGACGTGCGCGACGCCGCCATCATGCTGAAATCGATGGCCTCCGTAGACGCGAAGGACACCACGTCGGTCGACCGGCCGGTGCCGGACTACGAGGCCGCGCTCGGCCAGTCGGTCAAGGGCATGAAGATCGGCATTCCGAAGGAATACCGCGTCGACGGCATGCCCGACGAGATCGAGGCGCTGTGGCAGAAGGGCAT
>JAEWFU010000144.1 GCA_023388675.1 Pseudomonadota bacterium
ATCCGGATTTCCCGTCCTACAATTTCGATGTGATCGACGGCGTGACGTACCGCATCGACCTGTCGCAGCCGGCGAAATATACCTCCAAGGGCGAGTTGCAGAACGCCGATGCGAGCCGCATCGTCGACCTCGAGTTCGACGGCGCGCCGATCGATCCGGAGGCGCGTTTCGTCGTGGCCTCCAACAATTACCGCGCCGGCGGCGGCGGCAATTTCCCGGAGGTCGGCCCCGACAAGGTGGTGTTCGAGGCCCCCGACACCAACCGCGACGTGATCGTGCGCTACATCGTCGAGCAGGGCACCATCGATCCGAAGGCCGACGCCAACTGGAATTTCGTGCCGCTGGAAGGCACGACCGTCATCTTCGAGACGGGGCCGAAGGCCGAGGCGTTCATGGCGGAGGTCGACGGCGTGGCGATCGAGGCCGCGGGCGAGGGTGCCGACGGTTTCGCCAAGTACCGCATCACGCTTTGACGCATTGATCGGGACCGGCGGGGGCCGGTCCGCGGGCTCTTGCTTCCGTCGGCGCGGCGATACAATCTCTCCGCAGCCGACGGAGGCACGATGGGCGACCCTTCCACCATTCTCGCGATCTGCGCGACTTTCCTTCTGGCAGGCTTCGTCAAGGGCGTGGTCGGGCTCGGCCTGCCGACGATCAGCCTGGCGCTGCTGACGGCGGTTCTCGGATTGCCGCAGGCCATGGCGCTGCTGCTCGTGCCGTCCTTCGCGACTAATCTCTGGCAGGCGCTTGCGGGCGGCAACGCAGCCTCGATCCTGCGGCGCAACTGGCAGTTCTTCACGCTGGCGACGCTGACCGTGTGGATCGGCGCGCTCAGCCTGTCGCGGCTCGACACGGATGTCCTGGCGGGCCTGCTGGGGCTGATCCTCGTGGTCTATGCGGCGCTCAACCTCTCCGGGTTGCGTTTCACCGTGCCGGCGGCGCGCCAGCCATGGGTCGGTTCCGTTTTCGGGGCGACGAACGGCGTGCTGACCGGCATGACCGGATCGTTCGTCGTGCCGGGAGTCATGTACCTGCAAGCGACCGGAATGCCGCGCGATGCGCTGGTGCAGGCGATGGGCATCCTGTTCGTGCTGTCCACGGTGGCGCTGGCGGTCGCGCTCGGCGGCAACGGCCTGCTCAATGCGACGCTTGGCGCCCAGTCGGCGATGGCATTGCTCCCGGCCGTCGCGGGCATGGTGATCGGACAGAAGGTGAGGGGCCATCTGTCCGAAGCGCGGTTCCGTATCGCCCTGTTCTCGGCGCTGCTGGCGCTGGGGCTATACCTTCTGCCCAACCTTGCCGGCTGATCCCCGCAGCGGCGCTCTTCCCTCAGCGGTACCAGAGCGCCAGCGACGGGAACAGCAGGACCAGCACCAGCGCCACGGCCTGAAGCCCGATGAAGGGCAGCAGCGACCTGAATATGGTGCCCAGCGATATGTCCGGCGGCGCGACGCTCTTGAGGTAGAACGCGGCGGGCCCGAAGGGCGGCGACAGGAATGAGATCTGCATGTTGAGCGCGAACAGTACGCCGAACCAGACCGGGTCGTAACCAAGCTCCTTCACGATCGGCGCGAAGATCGGGATCGTCAGCAGGGCGATGCCGACCCAGTCGAGGAACATGCCAAGCACGGCCAGGATAAGCATCATCACCAGAATGATGACGATCGGCGTTTCGGACACACCGAGAAGCAGTTCCTTGATGAAGTTAATGCCACCCATGAGGTTGTAGACGCCGATCAGTGCCGTGGCGCCGATGCCGATCCAGACGATCATGCCGCAGGTGCGCAGCGTCTGCAGGGATGCGTCCAGCATCATCTTCATGGAGAACTCGCCGCGCAGCACCGTCGACAGGATAACCCCCACGACCCCGATGGCCGAGGCCTCGGTGACGGATGCGATGCCGCCATAGATCGAGCCCAGCACGAAGACGACGACCACAAGCGGCAGGAACAGGCCCTTCAGAAGCTTCAGCTTTTCGGCGAGCGACATCTGCTCCTGCTGGCTTGCAACCGGCGCCATCTCCGGTCGGAAATAGCCGATGGCGAGCACGTAGGTCGCATAAAGGGCGGCAAGGAGCAGGCCCGGAACGAAGGAGGCAGTGAACAACTCGGCAATCGATACGCTGGCGGACAGCCCGTAGATGATGAGCACGATGGAGGGCGGGATCATGGTGCCGAGCGCGCCGCCGGCGCAGACGATGCCGATGGCCAGGCGCCGGTCGTAGCCGAGCCGCAGCATCTGCGGCAGGGCGAGCAGGCCGAGAAGCACGATCTCGCCGCCGATGATGCCCGACATTGCCGCGAGCACCACGGCCACCAGCAGCGTCTGAACGCCGACGCCGCCGCGGATGCGCCCGCCCACCAGTCGCATCGCGTCGAACAGGTCGCGCGCTATGCCGGACCGGTCGAGGATCGACGCCATCAGCACGAACATCGGGATCGACACGAAGACGTACTGCATGATGAAGGAATAGACGCGCGTGGTGACGATCGGCACCGCCATCGGGCCGAACCAGCCCAACGCGAAGATCAGCGCCACCAGGATGGTGACGAAAGCCAGCGGCATGCCGGTGAGCAGCAGCACCAGCAGCGTGCCGAACATGGCGATGCTGCCGCCGCCGATGCCCAGGGCCTGAAGGTCAAACATCGCCGATCTCCTGCTCCGGGCCGGAACGGTTCGCGTCCGTCGGTCCACGCCGCAGATGGGCGACGGCCTGGAGCAGGAACTGGATACACATGACGCAGAGAATGATGAACAGCACCGCCTTCACGACCGCCGGCGTCGGCGGGTTCCACGCACTGCCGCTGGTCTCCAGGTGCATCTGCCCGGTCGGGGTGAAGAAGGCCTTGTAGGCGAAACTCCACGCGGCCCACGCCATCAGCGCGCAGGCCGCGGCGCCGACCAGGCTGATGGCGACATCGAGCAGGCGCCGCACGCGCGGCGAGACGGCATCGTAGATGAGCACGACGCGGATATGGCGGTTGGTGCCCAGGCAGTAAGCTCCACCAAAGGCAAAGCAAAGCGCGGTCAGCGCGGTCGTCGTTTCGTGCACCCAGATGGTTGGCGCATTGAAAACGTAGCGCATCACCACCTCGTAAAAGGTGAAGGCCGTGATGAGCAGGAAGGCCGCAGCGAAAACAGGCGCCAGCGGAATCAGGAGCCGTGAAAGCGGATCGTGCGCCTCGTCCCGCACTTCCTGGCGAGGATCGTCCCCGGAAGCCATGCCGATTCTCCTCGCGTTGCCGGCCGGGCCCGCCGCCCGGCCGTGCCAGTCAAAGTCCGATAGACGTTAGAGAAGGCCCGCCGACTTCAGGTAGGTCGTGAGCTTGTCGTAGACTTTCTGCGCGTTCTCCGAGCGCTCGCCGTAAGGCTGCCACTGCTCCTGCGCTATCTGGCGGAACTTCTTCTTTTCCTCCTCGGACCAGGTGTGGATGGTCACGTCGCCTTGCGCGCGCAGCTTTTCCGCCACTTCCTCGTCTTTCGCGCGGATGCGCGTGGCCAGGTCTTCGGCATAATCGCTGACCGACTGGGTGAGGATTTCCTTCAGGTCGTCCGGCATGCCGTCCCAGGTAGCCTTGGTGATCGACACCTCGTTGAGCGGCAGGGAATGGAAGCCGGGCCAGATCGGATGCTTGGCGACGTCATGGAGGCCCATGGAATCGTTGGTCGCCAGCGTGGTCGCGTCAGCGGCGCTGATGACGCCTTTGTCGAGCGAGGTAAAGACCTCGGACTGGGGCAGGTTGACCGGCGAGGCCCCTGCGGCGGCAAAGGCCGACTGCACCATGCCTTCGGGTGCGCGCATCTTCACGCCCTTGAAGTCGTCGACGCCGTCGATCGGCACCTTGGAGGGGATGGCCTCGGCGGTCTGCGCGGCCGGGCCGATGAAGTGCACGCCGTAGGGCGCGAGGATCTCGTTGTAGAGTTCGGTGCCGCCACCGTCGTTGAAGAAGGCGCGCAGTTCCTCGGGGCTCGAATAGGCGCCGACGGGGTTGCCGATCAGGGCGAAGGCGGCATCCTTGCCGGTGAAATAGGAGCTGTCGGTGATATGGCCGTCGAGAATGCCGGCGCCGACGGCGTCGAGCGTCTCGTTGTATTCGACGATCGAACCGACCGGCAGCATCTCCACGGTGATACGCCCGTCCGACAGCTCGCCCAGGTGCTTGGCCCAGTCCTGCTGGACTTCGAAGGCAGCGGTGCCCGAGGTGTCGCTGCTCTGGAATTTGAGGTTGTAGCTCTCCTGCGCGAACGCCGTCGTTGCCAAGAGGCCTGCGAAAATCGATGCAACCAAAAGTCGCTTCATGATGTCTTGTCTCCTCCTTGAGCGTTGCACGACCCCGTTGCGGCGGCCGCGCTTTCTCCCGCTCTGTATACATCCTTTCATGAAGGCGTGCGGCAGATCAATAGGCGAGGGCGAGGAGGGACGGCCAAGCGCCGGCCCGCCTTGCGCCTCAAGCCTTGTAGATGACCTGGCGCACGTCGATATATTCGGCCCGGAAGCCGGCCTCGCAGTAATGCAGGTAGAACTCCCACAGCTTGCGGAAGCGGTCGTCGAAGCCGAGCGGCACGATCTTTTCCCATGACCCACGGAAGCGCGTGCGCCACTCGGCCAGCGTGCGGGCGTAGTCCTGTGGAAAGATGCGTTCGCGCGCAAAGGTGAGGCCGTGGTCGGCGCCCAGCGCCTTGAGGATCGACGGAGTCGGCAGCATGCCGCCGGGGAAAACGTAGCGCTGGATGAAATCCGGCCTTGCCCGATAGCGCTGGAACGCATGTTCCTTGATGGTGATGATCTGCATGCCGGCCGTGCCGCCGGCCTTGAGGCAATCCTTCACCTTGCCGAAGAAGACGGGCCAGTATTTTTCGCCGACCGCCTCGAACATCTCGATCGAGGCGATGCGGTCGTAGCGACCGGTCTCGTCGCGATAGTCCTGGAATTTGATGTCGACGCGATCCGACAATCCGGCCCGCGCGATGCGCGCCTTGGCGAAGTCATGCTGCTCGCGGCTGATCGTCAGGCCGGTGACGCGGCAGCCGATCTCGCGCGCGACGAATTCGGCGAATCCGCCCCAGCCGCACCCGATCTCCAGTACGTGATCGCCGGGGCCGATGCCCGCATCCTGCGCCAGCGCCCGGTATTTGGCTGCCTGCGCGCTTTCTAGATCGTTGGCGCCAGTTGAGTAAAGCGCCGACGAGTAGGTCATCGAAGGGTCGAGCCATTCCCGATAAAAGGCGTTGCCCAGATCGTAGTGGGCGGAGATGTTGCGCTTCGAGCCGGTTGGCGTGTTCTGGTTGAGCCAGTGGCGAACGCGCTGGAGTGCCGTGAGCAGCCAGCTCGCGCCACCGGCAACGGTTTCGCCGGCCTCCTCGTTGATGACGAAAAGCTCGAGCAGCGTGGTGACGTCGGGACTTTCCCAGTCGCCATCCATGTAGGATTCGGCGACGCCGATGGTCGCGCCGGTGAAGGCGCGGCCGGGCAGGCTCCAGTTGTGCAGAATCACCTCGCCATGCGGGCCAGGGGCATTGCCGCCCATCGCCAGCACCAGGCCTTCGGGCGTGCGCACGGTGAGCGAGCCGCGCGGCAGGCCCATCGCGACGGACAGCATCATGCGGGCACGGGCGGGCAGGCCGCGCGTGACTTCCGCAAAGTTGGAGGCGTCGAGCCTGATAGCAGGCTCGACGCCGGAAATGCCCGGAGTTGCTGCCGACATGGTTGCGTCCCCTGTGATCCGTTGCGGCACGGACTTGCCTCGCGGCATGTCGCCCGAAAGACAAGCGTTTTCAGGCAACAATCTGTCATGCGATCGCGCAATTCTGCAAGGGGCTGGACCAACCGCTGCTGCCACGCCGGCAAAAGGAATTCGTGGGTTTGGCCCCGGTCTCGTCGGTGCTGCCCCGTTTTGGGACAGGGCGGCGGGCATGTCGCTTGCTTCGTCGTCCATGTCGGCACATGCCGGCCCTGACGGGGGTCCATGGGGCGAACGTCAGGAAAGGGTCTGCCGGGGAACGCGGGCGGGGGCGCCCCGGCAGGCTCTCGACACGACGATGCGAAGTCGCGGGAACGAACAAAGCGAAACAAAAATTGTTGAGGGTGGGCCAAGCGTCCGCTTCTACTATGTGTCGATGGTTCGACATTCGCTGGGATCGACGGTCCGCCAGATCTGGGTTCGCATATTCGCCGTAATCGGCATTGCCGCCGCCATTGTCGTTGCCTGGTGGATGAAGGTCGAAGACGCGCGCGTGCCGGACGCACCGCCGCAAATCGCCTTTGGCGAGCCCGTCAACGTAGGGCGCGCCGTCTTCACGCCGCAGAAGCTCACCATCGAGAATGCAGCGCCCTCAGCAATGGCCGGCTCGCAGGACGGCCGGAAACTCGTCCTCACGGGCCAGCTCGAGAACGTGACGGGCGCGAGCCAGGTGGGGGTATTCGGCGAGCCTGACGCACTGCCTTCGCTCTCCTCGGGCGGCGCGGGCTTTCCACCGCCCAACGTCTATCTGCTCCGCGACAGGGAACTGCTGAGACAGATCGAACCGCGCATACGCGAGGATGTAGCGATCGTCTGGGACATTCCGAACGGTTGGCGCGAGCAGGATGTGAGGATCGAATTCGCCGTGCAGCAGTTCAAGCTCAAGGACAATCTTTATGCGAAGGCAAGCTGGCTGGGGTTCTATCCCGCCGGCACTTTGAGCACACGGCCGGAGCCCGGCGCATGAGCCATCTCGCCAATCTCGTGGTCTTCGTGCTCGGCGGCGCGATGCTGGGAACGATGATGAACACGCTGCCAGGCTACGACAGCAGCTTCCAATCCTTCACCGTTCTTGCCGACGAAAACGGCGTCGGGCGCGGGCGGGTGTTCACGGCCGAACTGACCGGCCTCAGATCGGCCGGGGCGATTTCCTATGCGCAATACGGCAAGGAGGTCGTTCGGGATACCTCCGCGACCTTTCTGATCGCCGACCTTTCGCTTACGGCGCGACAGGAGTCGCGGCAGGTCGAGGCGGTCTGGATCGGCGCGACGGGTCGCCAATACGGTCAGTCGGCTCGTCTCGAAGACGCGCCCCGCACCCTCTCCTCGGCACGGTTCGAGCCACTGCTGAACGATCGGGCACTTGCCGTGTTCGAACTGCCCGACGACGAGATCGTCGGCGGGCGGCTGGTGCTGATGGCGCGCGGCAGCCTGATCATGGACAGCACCGTGTATTTTGCTGCGCCTGCGACATTACCTGAACGGCAGCCCATGCTGAGGCTTGAACAATGAGACGGGCGCTTTGGCTCGCGGCCACGCTCGTATTGTTCGCCGCCACTCTTGGCCTGACCGGATGGCCGGATTTCAAGGACCTCGCCCATCAGCGTGAATGGAATGTCACGCGCGCCGAAACCGCCGAAGAGGCACTGGCAGGCGTTCAAGTCAGCGTGCGGGAAGCGCACGCCTCCGTCATCGAGGGTGGGGCGGATCGTGCCCTCCTTCACTTGCGCGTCGATCTGCAGGGCACGCCGGAAGCCGCCGCGGCATGGGTGGATTGCCGCGCCAGCCTGCGAGGAGCGGATGGCAAGACGTGGCTGCCTCTCACCAGCTATTTTATACGCGGCGCGATCAAGATTCTGGCATCGGACGGGAAGGATAACGGCAATTGCAGTGTCGCGGCTGTTTCGGGGACCGGCCCGGCAACGTTTGACGAGATCTATCGCATCCCGGCGTCGGCTCTCGACAATCTGACCCTGCACGTCTCGGGCTACGGAACGCGGCCAGCCGCGCTGGCATTCGAGATCGAACCCACGGTGCGCGTGTTCAAAGCGGAATAGCTACAGATTCGTCGATGAGCCTTGCGGGACCGGCGCGGATGTCGCTGCCCGTTGCTGGGCGCGACCGGCCAGTTCCAGGCCCGCCGCAAGAATGCAGAACTGGACGACGACGACGATCAGCCCGTTTTGGGGCTGGCCCGGAAAACCGAACAGGATGTTCAGCGGATGTTGCAGGAGCCGCCACACGAGCGGATCCTGCGGGCCGACAAGCTGGGTTGCGCCGATCCAGGCCCATCGCCCGAGCCAGTCGGCAAGGCGCCAGAGCACGACGACGGAGACGGTAAGCGCGGCGCCGGCCGAGGCCGCCAGCATCACCCCGTTGACGACGGCGTGCCATCGTCTCACCGTTCCACCCCAGAAGTAACCGATGAAGTCGGTGACGGGCTTCGGCAGGCTGGTCCAGCGGTTCAGCATGCGGCCCGTCATCCGCTCGGTCACACTCGTCATCATGTTCAGGTCGTGACCGTAGATGATCGCGCCGAGATTGAACCAGATCAGCGGCAGGGCCGCATACCAGAACAGCAACGTCAGCCACGGCCAAAGCTGGAATTCGGCGGGCCAGTCCACCGGCCGCATCGCCGGGCTCATCACTTCGGCGCCGGCCGCGGGGATCAATGACTGCAGGATATCCCTGGGTGAAGGGAGCTGCGCAAGCCATTCCACGAACTGCGCCTGCCAGCCCGAAATCAGATAGAGACCGAGCAGGACCCAGGTGGCTTCGCAGGCTACGATGAACAGCGGCCAGAGGCGATTGCCGGTCTTCTTGTGCCGTTGCTTCGCGGCCCGGCGCAGCACCCATATGACGAGGACCGCCACGCCGATCCACAATGAACTCTCCACCTCCAACGCGGTAGGGCCGGTCTTTTCCGGATTCAGGAAGTCGATACGGCTCATCTGGATATCGAGGAACAGTCTCGAATAGTCGCGCAACGTGTTCGACAGGAAGCCCCAGCCCGCATAGTAGCCATAGAACGGAATGAGGACGGCCAGCAGCGCGCCGGCAAAAAAACTGCGGTCGCGGACCTCGGGCTCGATCGTTTCCGCCTCAGGAGGCTGATGTCGTCTTCGCAGCAGCGGCAGTCCGTCGCGCAGGACGATGAACATCGCCGCGAAGACGAGAAGCTGCAGCAATATGATGGGCGCGAGCGCAATCAGGCCTGCAAACCGGCTCAGGAGCCCGATTTCAACCGCGCCGCGCAGCAGCAGGATATTGAGGAGATAGCTGCCCATCCAGATGGTGCTGAGCGGAGCGCCGAATCGCACGAGAAGGTTTGCGCTCAGCCCGATGTGGGCGCCGACGATAGATAAGGTCCCGGGCATGTGTCGTCGCAGGCCTCTGAACGATCATTGTCGAGACCCCCGCCCGTCAAGATTCCATTCTAGGCTGCTGTCATTGGGTATCGCAAGGTGTAGAGCAGCGCGCCAAGCACCACCTATGCGCGTCACGGCTAATACGCCTGCGTGATGCGTGGCGCATATCCCGGAGGAGGCGGAATCCCGGAAGCTGTGGGAATGCAACGCTTTGCAGCCTGAAAGTGGCTCCCCGGGCCGGATTCGAACCAGCGACCAACCGGTTAACAGCCGGTTGCTCTACCGCTGAGCTACCGGGGAATAGCCTGCTCGCGTGAACGGGGCAGCCTATAGCAAACAGTTTTCAGCTTTGCAAAGCGCCATTCTGCGATTTTTTCGCACTTTTGTCATTCGGCAACTGGCTTTGGCCAAACGCGCGCCTCATATGTCGCGGACACAGCGTGCCGGCAGGGCCGGAAAGGTGGCACTTGATGGAAAAACCGGAACAGAACGAATGCGGCAGGACGCGCACGATCAGGTTGCTCGGCCGCGAGATCACCATGCCGCAGTCACGACTGTTGCGCATCTTCATCGGTGGACTGCTGGTTTTCCTCGGCTGCTTCGGCTTCCTGCCGGTTCTCGGTTTCTGGATGATTCCCGTCGGCCTCGTCATCCTGTCCTATGAATTTGCCACGGTGAGGCGATGGCGCCGGCGCACCGAGGTCTGGTGGGCCGAGAAACGCGGTCGGCGTCGCGCTCGCGATCGGCAGCAGTTCGACGACGCCGACGGGCGCTGACGCGCGAAACGAGGAGAGTGGGTATGCGGTCAATCAATTGGTTCGGCAGCTTCGCGATTGCGATGTCGGTTTGCGGCACGTCATGGGCCCAGCAAGTTGGCGAGGTCGGCGTGGACTGGACGGGCAACGACATCATTGTCGAGGCGGTCAAGGATCCCGAGGTGGATGGCGTGACATGCCATGTGTCCTATTTCGACCGGGGGATCATCGATCGGCTGCGCAAGGGCAACTACTTCGAAAATCCGTCGGACACGGCGATTTCCTGCAATCAGACGGGACCGATCACGATCGGCGAAATCGAGCTGGGAGAAGATGGCGAGGAGGTCTTCAAACAGGGTATCAGCCTGATCTGGAAAGAACAGGTGGTGAACCGCATTTACGACAAGGCCAACGACACGCTGATCTATCTGGCCCATTCGCGGCAGGTGCAGGACGGTTCGGCCAAGATGTCGATCTCGACCGTGCCGCTGTATGGCCAATCGGTAGAGTGGACCAACGGCAAGCCGCAGTAGCGCCGCTGGAAGGCGGGCGAGTTGCTTCGGTATGGCGCGCAGGAGCTGATCGTGGCGTTCCGTGAACCTTATTCGGAATGCCGTCGAGGATTTCTATCAGAACGGACAGCCGGCGCTTGACGCCGTTTGCGGCTCAACCTATTGAGGCGCCTGCAAGCGCGCATGCGTCGAGGCCTCGTGGCGGAGTGGTTACGCAGAGGACTGCAAATCCTTGCACCCCGGTTCGATTCCGGGCGAGGCCTCCAATTCGCCCGAAGGCGTTTTACCACGACTTTTGAGCGCTTCCTTTCCCTTGAATTTCGCCTGACATTTTTCGGTGAAGCGGCACGGCTGCGCGTTGCGAACCCAGCCGCATCGGGAGCCGTGACCGTGACGGGCGGGGCGCACATCTGAAAAGATGCCCGGCATTATCCAACAAAGCGCGTTCGGCACCTTGAGGTGCGGCATTCGGATCGCTAAGTGCTTGATTGACGGTGCGGGCGATTTTTGTCACACCCGCGCGGAACACGTAGCACATCGTCGGGGTGCGTCTTCGGGCGGACGTCGAGCCTCTGGCAGGCGATGTTCTATCCGATTGGGCAGAGCGCCGGCGCGGCGCCGGACGGGTTGAGACATGACTGCCGATTTCCACGAACAGCGGGTCAAGATGGTCGATGGCCAGGTGCGCACGACCGATGTGACGAATGTCGACATCCTCTCGGCGATGCTGACTCTGCCGCGCGAGGATTTCGTTCCGGACGCCAAGCGTCCGCTCGCCTATATCGACGAAGACCTTGAGATCGCGCCCGCTCGCGACGGCAGGCCTGCCCGCTTCCTGATGGAGCCGTCGCCCTTTGCCCGGCTGCTGCAGCTTGCCGGCGTCCGCTCCGGCGATCTCGTGCTCGATGTCGGCTGCGGGACCGGTTATTCCACCGCCGTGCTTTCCAGGCTTGCCAGCTTCGCAGTCGCGCTGGAGAGCGATTCGGAACTTGCCGCGCGCGCCAACGAGGTGCTCGCCAGCCTCGGCTGCGAGAACGTTTCCGTGGTCGAAGGACCGTTGACGGCCGGCCACGCCGCGCAGGCGCCCTACGATGTCATTTTCATCAACGGTGCGGTCGACGAGGTTTCTCCTGCGCTGTTCGACCAGCTCAACGAAGGTGGACGGCTCGTCGCGGTGATCGGCGAGGGCAATTCGGGCTGGGCGACGCTCTACGTGAAGGAAGACGGCCTGGTTTCCCGCCGCAACGGTTTCAACGCGGCGGTAAAGCCTCTGGCGGAATTCCGGCGCTTGCCTGCATTTGAATTTTAGAGGACGCTGAAGTTTAAAAAGTCCTGAATTGTTACCTATCTGTAACGCCCTCGACAGGGAAAGTGGTGTAGCGTCGGGCCCGGGAGCGAGCGGAATCGCTTGAGAGCGAGGTCCGAGAGTTGTGTTGCTCGCCGTGCGGCGGCGATAGATCAATTCGGTTGGGGTGCTTCAGGCAGGTCCCGTCGAGACTTTAAGAGGTGGTTCGTGTCTGTTGTTCGCAAAGGCCTTTTCGCTGCAGTTGCCTTGTCGGGGGTGCTCTCCTTCGCCGTGCCGTCTCTGGCCGAGACAATCCATGGCGCGATGGCCAAGGCCTATCAGAACAATTCCAGCCTGAATTCCGCCCGCGCCGGCGTGCGCGTGACGGATGAAGGTGTTGCCATCGCCAAATCGGGTTGGCGTCCGGTGATCGGCGCCACAGGCAGCCTCAGCTATACCGAAAGCAACAATTCAGGCGAGGTGCGTGCCGGTTCGTTCGGCGTGCAGATCCAGCAGTCGCTGTTCGACGGCTTCCAGACGCAGAACAACGTGCGTGCCGCCGAGTCGCGGGTGCGTGCATCGAACGAGAGCCTGCGCAACAGCGAGCAGGACATCCTGTTCAACGCGGCCGCCGCCTATCTCGACGTCCTTCGCGATCGCCAGATCGCCGTGTTCCGCGAGCGCAACCTGGACTTCCTCGGCGAGCAGGTCCGCGCGGCGTCGTCCCGCTTCGAGGTGGGCGAGGGCACGCGCACCGACGTTGCGCAGGCGCAGGCGCAGCAGGCCGCGGCGGTGGCCCAGTTGAGCGCGGCGCGGGCGCAGGTGCAGGTGAGCGAAGCCGCCTATCTCAATTTCGTCGGCGACCGGCCGGGCCGCCTGGAGGGTGCGCGGCCGGTATCCAACCTGCTGCCGAACGGCATTGAAACGGCCGTCGGAGCAGGTTTGAACGAACATCCGGCTATCCAGGCAACTCTGCATCTGGTCGATGCGGCCGCCTTCGTGGTCAAGGCGACCGAGGGTTCCCTGCTGCCGCAGGTGAACGCGCAGGCAGGCGTGTCGAGCAGCTTCCGCGATACCAACCTGCCGGGCGTCGGTGGTGGTGCGGTGGGTGACGGGACCACCAATTCAGCGTCGGTCGGCCTCAACCTGACCATCCCGATCTATCAGGGTGGACGTGTTTCGGCGCAGGTGCGCCAGTCGAAGGAATCGCTGGGTCAGGCCCGCATCGAGGTCGACGTGGCGCGCGACAGCGTGCGCCGTGCGGTTACGGCCGCGTGGACGCAATATGTCGCCGCGCGCGAGGTGGTGGCCGCCAACCGCGAACTGGTTTCGGCTGCACAGCTTGCACTCTCGGGCGTGATCGAGGAGCGCGATGTCGGTCAGCGCACCACGCTCAACGTGCTGGAGGCGCAGGCCGACGTGATCACCGCCCAGATCAATCTTGCCACTGCCGAGCGCGATGTCGTGGCGGCCAGCTACGCCATCGTGTCCGCGATGGGGCGGCTGTCGCCGGAGCGCCTCGGCCTTGCCGTCGAGACCTACAATCCGCGCGAGCATTACGATGCCGTGAAGGACAAGTGGATCGGCACGCGCACGCCGGACGGCCGCTAAGGCTTATCCCCGGCGGCGCAAGACGCCCAAACTTGTGCGAAAGCTGCGCTGTGCCGAGAGGGGGGATTCTCTCGCGGCCTCGTGTCGTCTAGCCTAGGGACGATTCGGTCGCTGTCTGGCATGCAGGCGGGCGGGGCCGGCAATCGGATCAAGAAGGCGGCGATTTGAGTTATGGCACAGACCGGAAGCGCACAGCGCGAACCCTCAATGGAGGAAATTCTCGCGTCCATTCGCAGGATCATCGAGGATAGCGACACTGCGCGGCAGCCGGGCGACGACGACGCCACGCAGGCTGCCGGCAGCGTGGGTGACGAGGTCGAGGCCTTCCGCGCCGAACTCGACGAACCGGTCGCGTCCGTGGCGCAGCCGGTGAGCATGGCAGAGAACGAGGTGTCTGCCGGATATGTCGAGGCCGCCGACCTGAAAGATGAACCCGCGCTGGAAGCTTTTTCGCTTCCGCAGGCGGAAGAAACTCCTGTGGCGGAAGCGGCGTTTCAGGACGACAGCGTCGACGTCACCCTGGACGAAATGGATCTTTCGGCGACCGCTGGCGATGAACCTCCGGCAGCCGAAGCACCGGGCGCGCTGGTGAAGCCGGCAATCCTCTCCGATCAGGCCGGCCGGCAGGTCGCAGCCGCATTCGGCGAGCTTTCGGAAGTCTTTGCCGCAAGCAGGCGCCGCTCGTTCGACGAGATGGCGGAAGAGATGCTGCGGCCGATGCTGCAGGACTGGCTGGACAACAACCTGCCGACGCTGGTGGAAAAGCTGGTGCGCGAGGAGATCGAGCGGGTCGCGCGCGGCGGCTGACCGTTTCCGACCGAGCGCCTTTGTCGACGCCGCCCCCCGGGCGGCGTTTTCGTTGGCGGGAACCCTCGGAGGCCGGCGCAGTTGACTTGCCGGAGGGCTTCCGGTTTACACCGGCGCACATCTTCTTCCCGAAATCCGTTGGATCGCTTCGATGCTCGAAAAAACCTACGACGCCAAGTCCGTCGAACCCCGGATCGCCCAGGCGTGGGAGGATGCGAACGCATTCGCCGCCGGAGCAGGCTCGAAGCCGGGCGCGGAAGCCTTCACCATCGTGATCCCGCCGCCGAACGTTACCGGCTCGCTGCATATGGGCCATGCGCTCAACAATACGCTGCAGGACATCCTGATCCGGTTCGAGCGCATGCGCGGCAAGAACGTCCTGTGGCAGCCCGGCATGGATCATGCGGGCATCGCCACGCAGATGGTGGTCGAACGCCAACTCGCCGAAAGCGGGCTGAACAGGCGCGACATGGGACGCGAGCAGTTCATCGACCGCGTCTGGGGCTGGAAGGAGCAGTCCGGCGGCTCGATCATGCACCAGCTCAAGCGGCTGGGCGCGTCGTGCGACTGGGACCGCGAGCGCTTCACCATGGACGAGGGTCTGTCGGAAGCGGTGATCGAGGTCTTCGTCTCACTCTATCAGGAAGGGCTGATCTACCGCGGCAAAAGGCTGGTCAACTGGGACCCGACCTTCGAAACGGCGATTTCCGACCTCGAGGTCGAGAACAGGGAAGCCGCCGGCCACATGTGGCACTTCAAATACCCGTTGGCCGGGGGCGAGACCTATACCTATGTGGAGAAGGACGCCGACGGCAACGTCGTTTTCGAGGAAGAGCGCAACTACATCTCCATCGCCACGACCCGGCCCGAAACCATGCTCGGTGACGGCGCGGTGGCCGTTCATCCGTCCGACGAACGTTATGCGCCGATTGTCGGCAAGCTGTGCGAGATCCCTGTCGGGCCGAAAGAGCATCGCCGCCTGATCCCGATCATCACCGACGAATATCCGGACCCGACCTTCGGCTCAGGCGCGGTGAAGATCACTGGCGCCCACGACTTCAACGACTATCAGGTGGCCCGCCGCAACCATATCCCACTTTACCGCCTGATGGACACGCGCGCGGGCATGCGCGCTGACGGTGAACCCTATGCGGTGTACGCCGCGCGGGCTCTGGAGATCGCCAAATCCGGTGACTTGCCGGCAGAAGACGAGGTCGACGGTATCAACCTCGTGCCGGACGAATATCGCGGTCTCGACCGCTTCGAGGCTCGCCGGCGGATCGTCGAGGCGATCAACGCGGAAGGGCTGGCAGTCACGGTCAAGGACGACGAGGGCAACGACATCCCCTACGTCGAAAGCAAGACGATCATGCAGCCCTTCGGCGATCGCTCGGGCGTGGTGATCGAGCCGATGCTGACCGACCAGTGGTTCGCCGACGCCAAGACGCTCGCCAAGCCGGCGATCGCCTCGGTCCGCGAGGGGCGCACGAACTTCGTGCCGAAGAACTGGGAAAAGACCTATTTCGAGTGGATGGAGAACATCGAGCCGTGGTGCATCTCGCGCCAGCTCTGGTGGGGCCATCGCATCCCGGCCTGGTATG
>JAEWFU010000175.1 GCA_023388675.1 Pseudomonadota bacterium
GCGTAGCAGCGCGCCGATTTTCCGGCGGCACTGCACAGATAACCCGTTTCACCACGGCGGGTGGGACGACGTCCGGAGCCACATGACAGTTTCCGCTAGCGGAAACTTTATGCTTGCATCCCGTTGCCAGCCTCAATAGTTTCTCCATACGGAAACTATTGAGGTAGCCATGAGCCTGACGCTCTATCTCCATCCGCTGGCTTCGTTCTGCCACAAGGTGCTGATCGCGCTTTACGAGAACGATACGACCTTCGAACCGATAACTGTCGATCTCGGCGATCCGGGGTCGGCAGCCGAGCTGCTGGCGCGGTGGCCGGTCGGCAAAATCCCGGTGCTGCATGACCAGGCGCGCGACCGTGTCGTGCCGGAAACAAGCATTATCGTCGAATATCTGCAGCTCCACTATCCCGGCCCGGCAGCACTCCTCCCGCCTGACGCCCAAGCTGCGCTGGACGTGCGGCTTTGGGATCGCTTCTTCGATCTCCACGTCAGCGTACCGATGCAGAAGATCGTCCTTGACCGCATCCGCCCGCATGGCGCGACAGACCCCACAGGCGTTGCGGATGCGCGGCAATCGCTGGACACGGCCTACGCCATGGCCGACGCGCATCTGGCCGGCAGGGAATGGGCGACCGGTGACAGCTTTAGCATGGCCGACTGCGCGGCCGCACCGGCGCTGTTCTTCGCCTCGATCGTGCATCCCTTCGCCGCCGGCCAGACACATCTGCAAGCCTATTTCGAGCGACTTCTGGCGCGTCACTCCGTGCGCCGCACTCTGGAGGATGCCCGGCCCTACTTTTCGATGTTCCCCTATCGCGACGCCATGCCGGCGCGTTTCCTGCAGGGCGGGCTGGGAACGTGACGCAGATGGCCGAACGAAAGCTCGATGACATCTTCACCGCGCTCGCCGATCCGGGCCGGCGCGGCATGGTCGACCGCCTGAGCATTGGGCCGGCAACGGTCAAGGAGCTGGCGGAACCGGCGGGCATGGGGCTGCCCTCTGCGCTCAAGCATCTCCGGGTTCTGGAGAAAGGCGGCATCGTCGTCTCGACGAAGAGGGGCCGCACCCGCACCTATCGCATCGACATGAGCGCATTCCGCGCCATCGACGCATGGGTCCGCCAGCGCGAGACCGCCATGAACGCCGGCTTCGACCGCCTGGTCCAGGCGATCGCGGAAAACCCTTCAGGAGACGGCGAGGCATGAACGCTGCGCACCATTCCACCTTTGTCATCGAGCGCGAGTTGCCAACGGGGCCGAAACACGCCTTCCGCTTCTGGTCGGACGCGGCGATGAAGCAGCGCTGGAATGCCTGCCATCCGGATTGGACCGTGCTTGAAGATGTCTTCGAGTTCCATGTCGGCGGCACGGAGGCCCGGCGCTGGCGTACGCACGAAGGCCATGAACAGACCTTCGCCGCGCGCTATTTCGACATTGAGCCGCAACAGAGGATCATCTATGCCTTCGAGATGAGCTTCGGCGGCGCGCGTCAATCAGTGTCGCTGGCAACCGTCGAGTTTCAACCGGCCGGCGCGAAGACACTCATGCTTTACACCGAACAGCTCGCCTTTCTGGGCACCGCGGAAGCCAGGCGGCAGCGCATCGCCGGCACCGGATCGGGCTTCGACCGATTGGTCGAGGTGATCGCCGGCGAGACCCCGCCGGAGTCAACTTGACTATTTCCGGGCCTGCAGTCAGTCGGAGAGTTCGGCGCTCTGCGCGCAATGGCGAACGGCCCAGTCGGGCATCGGCCGGCCGGACGCCTCGATGTCCGCGCGGAATGCATAGGCGAGACGGCGGAACGTCTCCTCGCCTGTCATCGCATAGAGCTGGCACTGCTGCCTGACGGTGCGATCGGGTGAATAGTCGGCATAGTCCTTGATCCGCAGCGAATAGGCGTTGATCCGGCCTTCGCGGCGGAAACGTTCGCCATTGTCGCGCAACGTGGTCAGCCCGCCCTCGATCAGCGGAATGATGCTTTCGTCGCCGGTCTTGTCCGCATAAAGCACCAGGCCGAACAGCGCGAAGATGTGCCCGTTGAGAACCCGCGTGGCGCGACCATCCGTGAGCGGATACTCCTCGAACCACAAATACCCGTCTTCATCGACATAGGAAATCCACCGCCCCGGCACCGGCTGGCCGGCCATGTGCAACCGGGAATAGGCGGCCGCAAGCCCCTCGAGAGTCTCGCGATATTCGGGTCGGTCGAAGCAGTCGAGCGCCTTGACGAGGCCCGCCATCACGAAACCGTTGACGATGGCACTGGACCAGCCCGCCTCCATGTGATCGCGCACGAAAGTCATACCGAAGAAATTCGCCACGCTTTCCAAAGTCTGCTCGGTACCGGATAGCGCGTTGCCGCCGGGCGAGA
Source organism: Pseudomonadota bacterium (assembly GCA_023388675.1). Taxonomy (GTDB): domain Bacteria; phylum Pseudomonadota; class Alphaproteobacteria; order Rhizobiales; family Rhizobiaceae; genus Aerobium. The sequence continues at coordinate 2,372 of JAEWFU010000175.1, forward strand.
AGGGAAAGTCGCTGCGGATAAAAATCAGGCCGTCCTCGTTATCAGCGAATTCCATCATCCGCAGATACATGGCGTGGAAGAGCCGCGCGGCCTCGCGCCTTTGGTCCCGGTTCCTGCGCGCGAAATTGCACAGGAGAGACGAGTTCATGTAGAAGACATTGGGCTGGAAGTACTGCAGGAAGCGGACCCGGTAGTGCTCGTCCCAGTCGAGCGGAAGACGCAACCCCAGCCGGGCATCGGCATTGATACCCGGTGACCAACCTTCCGGCGGCTTTCTATTCCAGTGATCGTAACTGAGCCCGGCGCGGTCGAAGGCGACCGAATCCCGCCGGAACGTGTCCGCCCGCGCGGACACGGCAAAAACCAGCACCAGAAGCGTAACCGCTGCCCTACCCACAAACCCCATGGGCACAAGCGATAGTGGATACGGCTCGTGCGGACAATAGCACGGCGCAGATTTCGAAAGGTCCGAGCGACCGCACGGCCTGAGCCCGAAACTGGCCCATCAGTGCCTCCCCGCAGCCGCCTTATGCTGAAACGCGGAGGCTGCTAGGCTGACCTCATGTATACGCCACCGGCCTTTCGCGAAGACGACCCCGCAACCCTCCGACGGATCATGCGCGACGCGCGGCTTTCGACGCTGATAACAGCCACGGAGGAGGGGCTCGTCGCGACGCCCCTGCCCTTGCTTCTTGCCGAAACCGAAGGCGAATTCGGTACGCTCTACGGCCATGTCGCCAAGGCCAATCCGCAGTGGAAGCTGCCCACGGCTCATGACGCCCTGGTCGTGTTTTCCGGCCCCGACGCCTATGTCACACCGTCCTGGTACGCGGCCAAGCGGGAACACGGCAAGGTCGTGCCGACATGGAACTACGAGGCCGTGCATGCTTATGGACCGGTGGAATTCTTCGAGGACGAAGAGCGCCTGCGCGACGTGGTTACGCGGCTGACGGAATTCTACGAGAAGCCGCGCGAAAGGCCGTGGGCGGTGACGGATGCGCCGGAAGCCTTCGTCGGCGCGCAACTTCGCGGCATCGTCGGCGTCCGTGTGCCGATCGTGCGCCTGCAGGGCAAGCGCAAGATGAGCCAGAACCGGCCGGAGGCGGACCGCATCGGCGTGGCGGTAGGCCTTGCGGAGAGCGACCA
>JAEWFU010000226.1 GCA_023388675.1 Pseudomonadota bacterium
AGCATCAGCACCGGGGGCGCCTTCAGGATCGTGCGGGCGATCGCGACGCGCTGCTTCTCGCCGCCCGAGAGCTTGAGACCACGCTCGCCGACCATGGTCTTGTAGCCATCCGGCAGAGCGGCGATGAATGTGCCGATCTGGGCGAGGTCGGCGGCTCGCGCCACCTCCTCCTCGCTGGCCGAGGGGCGCCCGTAGCGGACGTTGTAGGCGATGGTGTCGTTGAACAGCACCGTATCCTGCGGGACCATGCCGATGGCGGCGCGTAAGGATTCCTGCGTCACATCGCGAATGTCCTGGCCATCGATGCGGATCGAGCCTTGCTGGACATCGTAGAAACGGAAGAGAAGCCGCGAGATGGTCGACTTGCCGGCACCCGACGGCCCGACGATGGCAACCGTCTTTCCGGCCGGCACCTCGAAGGAAACGCCCTTGAGGATCGGCCGGTTGGCGTCGTAAGCGAAATGCACGTCGTCGAAGGTGACCTTGCCGTCGCTGACGACCAGCGCCGAGGCGCCCTCGCGATCGGTCACTTCCTCCCTGACGTCGAGCAGGTCGAACATCTGCTCAATGTCGGTCATCGCCTGCCTGATCTCGCGATAGATGAAGCCGATGAAGTTGAGCGGGATGGAAAGCTGCATCAGCATCGCGTTGACGAAGACGAAGTCGCCGATGGTGTGCGTGCCGCGCGTCACCTCCCATGCAGACAGGCCCATGACCGCCGCCATGCCGACGCCGAAGATGACGCCCTGGCCGAAGTTCAGCCAGCCGAGCGATGTCCAGGTGCGGGTCGCGGCGTCCTCATAGCGCGCCATCGAGCGGTCGAAGCGCTCGGCTTCCATCTTCTCGTTGTTGAAATACTTCACCGTCTCGTAGTTGAGCAGCGAATCGATCGCCTTGGTGTTGGCTTCCGTATCGCTGTCGTTCATCTCGCGGCGGATCGCGATGCGCCAGTCGCTCGCGCGCACCGTGAACCAGGTGTAGAGCCAGACGGTCGCGGCGATGATCGCGACATAGATCCAGCCATAGACAACCCAGAAGATGATCGCGGTCAGCGCGAATTCGAGCACCGTGGGCGCGGTGTTGAGGATCGTGAAGCGTACGATCGTCTCGATGCCCTTCACGCCGCGCTCGATGATGCGCGACAGCCCGCCCGTGCGCCGTTCCAGATGGAAGCGCAGCGACAGCTTGTGCATATGCACGAACGTCCGGTAGCCGAGCTGCCGCACCGCATGCTGGCCGACACCCGCGAACAGCGCATCGCGCAACTGGTTGAAGCCGAGCTGGACGATGCGCACGACATTGTAGGCAAGCACCAGCATGACGGGTGCCACGAGAACCGCCGGAATATAGTCCGCAGGCTGCAGCTCCCCGACCAGAGCATCGGTCGACCATTTGAAGAAATAGGGGACGAGGATCAGGATCAGCTTGGCGAGGACGAGGAACAGGGTCGCCCAGGCGACGCGCACCTTCAGGTCGGCGCGGTCGGCCGGCCACATATAGGGCCACAGATTGGCCAGTGTTCGAAAGGTCGAGCCGGAATCGGCTGAAACGGTCTTGTCTGCCAAGGCAAAGGTCCTGAAAAGATTCTGTTAGCGCGCCTGACCGGAATGCGGCCCGGCGCAGCAGGAAAGAAGCAGTCCGCTGACGGCACCCGAAAGTGCAGCCAGCGCATCGCGATCGACCTCGTAGCGCGAGCGAGGACGCTCGGGTGTCAGTCGCACCAGCCCGGCATCGACCAGCACCTTCAAATGCTGCGAAACGGTCGACTGCGCGAGATCCAGCCTCTGAACGACATCCTTGCAGCAGCAGGCTTCCGATCCCGCAAGATGCAGGAGGATTTCGATCCGGGCCGGATGCGACAGCGCGGCAAGCTTCGCTGCCACGGCAGCGCGGTCGCCGCAGGGAGGGATGGAAGGAGACAGGGCAAGATCAATATTCATCGTTCATCGGCGATATACGATGAACATAGACCGGAATCAAGCCGAAGCGCGAAATTACCGGCTGTCGGCCTATTGGTTGGCGGGGGTCTGGGTACCGGGTGCGACGGCCTGATCGCCGATCGCATCCATGTCGGCCGTTTCGCCTTCGGGCGTTTCCTGAGGCACGGCAAACACCTGCCCCGGCCAGATCATGTCCGGATCGCGAATCTGCTCCTGATTGGCGAGATAGATGGTCGAATAGCGAACGCCACGGCCATAAACGCGCCGCGAAATGCGCCACAGGGAATCGCCACGGCGGATGATGACGGAGCCCTCCGCGCGCTGCAGCGCGGGCGCAGTAGCTTCCGATCCGGTGTCGGCACCAGTTGCATTGGAGGCATTCCCGGTGTCGGCGGCGGCGATCGTTTCGTCCGCAGGCCCGTCGTCATTGGCCGTTGCCTGTTCTGTCGACGCCGCCGAGATGTCCGGCTGCGTGGCCGGCGCCTGACCGGTCGGCTGTGCCTCAGGCTCCGCAGTAGCGGCTGGCGCTTCCGCGAGCGCCGCTTCGTCCTGTCCGCTGTCCTGCTGGTCTGCCGGAGCGGTTGCGGACGGTGCCACGGCAGCAATCGCTTCGCCCGGCTCGCGCTCGAACGGAACCGCGGCGCGGGCAAGTACCGCTCCGTTCGCGTCGAGTGCATCTGCCCGGATCATATAGCTGCCCACCGGCAGTTCGCGGCGTGCCTCGACCAGAAAGCGTCCGGCCTCGGACGCACGGGCGTCGCCAAGAAGAATGTCGTTGGCGTAAACCCGGACAGTGCTGCCCGGATTCGCCGAGCCGGCGACGAAGACGGTACCGCCTTCGATCTCGACGGCTTCCACGACGACCTGAGGCTCGGCCGACGGTTCAGGCGCATTCCGGGCTTCAGGGGCCGAAGCCACTTGCTGCCCAGCTTCAGCCGGTGTTTCCCCGGTGGCGGACGCGGCCGCTTCGTTCCGCGTTTCAGCGTCACCCGCAGGCGTGTCGGTTTCTGCCGCAAGTTGGTCGTCCTGCTGCCCAGCAGGCATATCCGCTGCGGTCTCGGCCGCCTGATCCGGCGCCGGAGCATCTTCGTCACTTGCGGCCGCCTGCTGCTGCGCGGCCTGCGCGTTCTCGTTTTCCTGGGCCGCTGTGGGGGTCGTTTCGCCGTCCGCCGTTCCTTCGGATGCCTGGGCGACCGTATCGTCGGCCGGCTGCTGAGAGGTCGGTGCGTCGCCGGCTTCCGGCACGGTCACGAGTTCGGCGGGCGCTCCGGGTTTATCGACCAGCGCCAGCACCTGCCCGTCGGGTGTCTCGGGAACCGAAACGACGGCCGTTTCCTGCGACAGGGACACGACGTCTCCAGCCATGGACCGTAGTGAAAGCTGATAGTCGCCGGGCGAAAGCGGCTCGTCGAGCACGATGACAAAGTCACCTCCCGCCCCTGCCTTGGCGGCGCCGATCACGGTCTCGCCATTCAGAATCTCGACGGTGGCTTCACCGGCTGCACTGCCGGCCACGACGAGCGAGCCGTCAGGCTCGACGCGCAGCAGGCTGAAAGTCGGGGCAACGAGGCGGTCGCCCTTGTCCGTCGATGTCGCTTCCCCGGGGAGCGGCATCGCGTCTTCGCCATCCACGGCAGGCAGTTGTTCCTGCTCCTGCTGCGTCGTCGCCTCGGGGAGCGCTGCGATCGCGACCGGCTCGCGGCCGAGCCATGGGTCGAGCATGCCGGTAACGTAAGCGGTCCCCGCGGCGGCCGTCACCCCGCCGACGACGAACAGAAGCGCCTTGAGCCAAACAACCATGATTCCGTTCCTTTGACGGCTTTCCAACAGCGTCTAGCGTGTTTTATGAACAGCTACAACAAAAAGCCCCGTGCTGCTTGACCGCTCCCGGAGATGCATACACCAATTTCGACCATGAACCTGATTCGATCCATCTGCGTTTATTGCGGCTCGTCTGTCGGGCGCTCCGAAATCTACATGGAGACCGGATACGCGCTCGGCCGCTCCATCGCGGATGCCGGGTTGAGCCTCGTCTATGGCGGCGGCACCAAGGGCATCATGGGCGCTGTCGCCAAAGGCACGATCGAGGGTGGCGGCAAGGTAACGGGGATCATCCCGCGCTTCCTGATGAACAAGGAAGCGACTGAAGCCGCGCTCGGCAAGCTCGACGACCTGATCATCACCGAGGACATGCACACCCGCAAGCACAAGATGTTCGAGAAATCGGACGCCTTCGTGGCGCTGCCGGGCGGTATCGGCACGCTGGAGGAGATCGTCGAGGTGATGACCTGGGCGCAGCTCGGTCGGCACCGCAAGCCGATCGTCTTCGCCAATATCGACGGCTTCTGGAACCCGATGCTGGCGCTGCTCGACCACATGCGCAACGAGGGCTTCGTGCACACCGGCCATCTCGTGCAGCCGATCGTCGTTCATGACGCGAAAGCGATCGTGCCGGCCGTGCTTTCGGAAGCGGCCGCTACCGGCATTCCCGCCGAAGGCGACCCGAAGCTGATCGACCGGCTTTAGGGTTTGGTCGCCTTCGCCTGTCTGGCGCCGAAAAACATCGACCAGGTGTAGAGCGCAAGCGCGGTCCAGATCAGGGCAAATGCCACGATGCGCGCCGTGCCGAACGGCTCCCCGAACACGAAGACGGCAATGAGCGCGATCATGGTCGGTGCGATGTACTGCATGATGCCGATGGTCGAGATACGCAGCAGCTTGGCACCGAACGCATAGAGGATCAGCGGAATGGCCGTCACTGGCCCGGCAAACATCAGCAGGCCGACATTCCCCGCGCTATCGGCGAAATGCCCCTGCCCCGTGGCCTCGAGCCAGATCACGTAGGCAAGGCATGGAACGGACAGGATCAGCACCTCGAGGAAAAAACCCTGGCTGGGGCCGATCGGCAGCGTCTTGCGCAGATAGCCGTAGGCGGCGAACGACAGCGCCAGTGCCAGCGACACCCACGGCAGCCCGCCGGCATCCACCGTCAAGACGCCGACCGCAGCGATCGCCAGCGCCACGGCAAGAAGCTGATAGCGGTTGAGCCGCTCGCCCAGCAGCGCCGCGCCGAGCAGCACGGTCACCAGCGGGTTGATATAGTAGCCGAGCGCGGTCTCGACCGTGCGGTCGACTGCAATCGCCCAGACATAGACACCCCAGTTGACGGTGATGATCGCAGCCGTCAGCGCCGCCATCAGCAGGGTGCGCGGCTGGCGCAAGGCGGCCTTGATGTCGGCCGTGCGACCGAGCGCAAGCAGGACTGCGCCGGCGACCGGCACCGACCAGAGAACGCGGTGCGCCACCACCTCCACCGGTGGAATATGCGCGACCATCTTCATGTAGAGGGGGAGAAAACCCCACAGCAGATAGGCCGACAACGCGAACACGAAACCACGCGTCGCCTCGGACTGCGCCGGCGCTTCCGTCTGTGCGGCCACCGGCTGAATCCTTTCCTGCATAAATCGAGCCTTCAACGTTTCAGACCGGCGTCCTAACGCGTCAGCGCCCGCCACACCAACGCATTATACTGATCCAACGATCGACAACGGTTGATGATTGCAGGCTACTCCGCCGCCCGGGCGACATTCTCCCGGCTCTTGACCAGCTTGTAGACGATCGAGTCCATCAGCGCCTGGAAAGAAGCGTCGATGATGTTTTCGGAGACGCCGACCGTCCACCAGCGTGCGCCGGTTGAATCGTGCGATTCGATCAGCACGCGTGTAATCGCCTCGGTGCCTCCGTTGAGGATACGCACCTTGAAGTCGGTCAGGGTCAGGTCGGAAATCTCGT
>JAEWFU010000326.1 GCA_023388675.1 Pseudomonadota bacterium
CGCGCCGGTCTTCGTCGACCAGGAAGGCGGGCGCGTGCAGCGCCTGCGCCCGCCGCTGGCGCCGGCCTATCCGTCCGGTTCGGCGCTGGGCGCGCTCTACCGGAGCAACCGCGAGGCCGGATTGCGGGCGGCATGGCTGATGTCGCGCCTGCATGCGTTCGACCTGCTGAAATGCGGTCTGAATGCCGATTGCCTTCCGGTGCTGGACGTGCCGGTCGAGGGCGCGCACGACGTCATCGGCAGCCGCGCCTTCGGCAAGGATCCCGAAATCGTCACGGCGATGGGGCGCGAGGCGATGGCGGGGTTGCAGGCCGGCGGCGTGCTGCCGGTCATCAAGCACATGCCGGGCCACGGCCGCGCCTTCGCAGACAGCCATCACAACCTGCCGACGGTGGATGCTTCGCTCGACGAACTGCGCGCGCACGACTTCGCGCCGTTCAAGGCGCTGCGCGATGCGCCGATGGCGATGACGGCCCACGTCGTCTACACCGCCATCGACCCCGACAATCCGGCAACCACCTCGGCAAAGGTGGTGGAAGCGATCATCCGCGGGGAGATCGGCTTCGAGGGGCTGCTGATGAGCGACGACGTCTCCATGAACGCGCTTTCTGGGGATTTCGCGCATCGCACGGATGGAATTGTTGCAGCGGGCTGCGATGTGGTTCTTCACTGCAACGGCGTCATGGACGAGATGCGTGCCGTTGTAGGCCGCGTTCCCGCGCTTTCAGGCGAGGCGCTGGTGCGTGCCGAGCGGGCGCTGGCGGGGTTGGGCACACAGGACAACACGTCGGAGACGGCCGTCAGAGAGGAATTCGCCGCCTGGTTCGAGGCGGTGGCATAGGAAACGGATTTGAGCGCGAGCGCAGACAAGAAGGCCACGCCGATGGAACGGCTCTGGGCCGATGGCGAGGAGAGCCGCGGCGTCTCCGAGCCTGCGCTCGTTGTCGACGTCGCCGGCTTCGAGGGGCCGCTCGACCTTCTCCTGCACCTGGCGCGCAACCAGAAGGTCGACCTTGCCCGCATTTCGGTGCTGGCGCTGGTCGAGCAGTATATCGCCTTCGTCGAAAGCGCGCGCCGGCTGCGGCCGGAGCTTGCCGCCGACTATCTGGTGATGGCGGCGTGGCTGGCCTTCCTCAAGTCCAAGCTGCTGATCCCCAAGCAGCCGGGCGACGAGGGCGAGAGCGGCGAGGAACTGGCGGCGGTGCTTCAGTTCCGGCTGAAGCGGCTGGAGGCGATGCGCGATGCCGCAGCGCGTCTCGTCAACCGCAACCGGCTCGGCCGCGACGTCTTCGCGCGCGGCATGCCGGAAACGGTGATCATCGACAAGCGCAACGAATATTCGGCCTCGCTCTACGACCTGTTGACGGCGTATGCCGCGCAGCGCCAGCGGCAGGCGATCACCAATGTGCGGATCGCAAAGCGTGGTGTGTGGTCGCTCAAGGAAGCCCGCGAAATCCTGACCCGTCTTGTCGGCGAGATCCGCGACTGGACCGCGCTCGACACGTTCCTGATCCGCTACATGACGACGCCGCAAGAGCGGGCGACGGCGATCGCCAGCTCCTTCGCGGCCAGTCTCGAACTGGTGCGCGAGGGGCAGATCGAGGTCCGCCAGGACGCGCCTTTCGCGCCGCTGTTCCTGCGCGGACGGCGCAAGGCTGCTGCCGAGCCGGTATCTGGAGACATGATCCATGACTGAGAGAGGCGCCAACGTCATTCCTTTCGCGCCCGATTCCGGAGACGAGGCCGACATGGACAATCCGGCCGGCCGCCTGCATCTGGCCGAGGCCGTACGCATGGCGGAAGCGATCGTCTTCGCATCTGCCGAGCCGGTCTCGCAGAAGGCGCTCGCAGCGCGCCTGCCCGAAGGCATCGACGTGCCCGTCGTTATGGACGAGGTACGCCGGCAGTATGAGAAGCGCGGGGTCAATCTCGTGCGGGTCGGCGATGCCTGGGCGTTCCGCACCGCCGGCGATCTCGCCTTCCTGATGAGCCGCGACGCGGTGCAGCAGAAGAAGCTGTCGCGTGCCGCGCTCGAAGTGCTTGCCATCATCGCGTATCACCAGCCGGTGACGCGCGCCGAAATCGAGGAAATTCGCGGCGTCGAGACCTCCAAGGGCACGCTCGATCTATTGCTGGAAACCGGCTGGGTGCGCATGCGTGGGCGGCGGCGCACGCCGGGCCGTCCGGTCACCTACGGCACGTCGGAAAGCTTCCTCGATCATTTCGGGCTGGAGGAAATCCGCGACCTGCCGGGCATGGACGAGCTCAAGGGCGCCGGCCTGCTCTCGGCCCGTATGCCGTCGAATTTCGCCATGCCGCAGCCGCCCGCCGATCCCGACGCCCTGACCGAGGACGAGGATCCGCTGACCGACATCGACCTTGAGGAACTGGGGCTGCTGACGCCGCGCATCACGGATGAGTGAGAGCGCTTTCCAACAAGTCCGCCATCATCTACATGCGGCGCTGTGCATAGCCGGGGAATAAACTTGGCTGCGCGGCGTTTGCACTGGAGTGAGTTGCTCCCGGCCGCCTTGAGGCGCTAAGGGAGAGCGGGCGGCAAGGGAAATCGACTATGGCGGTAGCGGCGACAAGGGTGACGGCAGGCGTTTCGTTCGCCGCGCGCCTTGCGTTCGACCGTATCAGCCATGAATTTTCGCCGACCGCGGCCACGCTGCACGATGTCTCGCTTGTCGCCGAACCGGGTGAGGTGCTTTGCCTGCTGGGGCCGTCGGGCTCGGGCAAGACCACTCTGCTGCGCATCGCCGCCGGCATCGAGGCGCAGACGCGCGGCAGCGTCTATCTCAACGAACAGGAGATCGCCGGCCCCAACGTCTTTCTGCCGCCGGAGCAGCGCTCGATCGGCCTGGTCTTCCAGGACTTCGCGCTGTTCCCGCATCTGACGATCCTCGACAACGTCCGCTTCGGCCTGACTGCGCTGTCGCGGGAGGAGGCGAGGCGGGAGGCGATGATCTCGCTCGCCCGTGTCGGTCTGGAAGATTATGCGAACGCCTATCCGCACGTGTTGTCGGGTGGCGAGCAGCAGCGCGTGGCGCTGGCACGCGCCATCGCTCCGCGCCCGGCCGTGCTGTTGATGGACGAGCCTTTCTCCGGTCTCGATTCCCGGTTGAAGGATTCCGTTCGCGCCGAGACGCTGGCGATCCTGCGCCAGAGCCGTGCAACCGCCATAGTCGTGACGCATGATGCGGAAGAGGCGATGCGGATGGGCGACCGGATCGCGCTCCTGAAGGATGGACGGCTGGTCCAGCTCGGCACCGCTGAAGAGCTCTACAACCGGCCGGCCAGCCTGTTTGCCGCCGGCTTCTTTTCGGAGATCAACGTCTTCGAGGGGAAGGTTGCCAGCGGTGCCGTCGATACGCCGCTGGGCCGGTTCGAGGCTTCCGGCCTTGCCGAGGGAGCAGACGCATCCGTGGCCTTCCGGCTGTCGGCGTTCGACGTGTCGCCAACGCATGGCGAGATACCGGCCCGGATCGTGTCGCGCCGGTTTCTGGGCGTCGTGGAATTGCTTGAACTGGCGGTTCCCGGGGCCGAGCGCCCGCTGCGGGCACGTATCAGGTGCGGCGCTTTGTCCGGCCCGGAGCGCGAAATTTGGCTCACGGTGAGGAAAGCTGATGTGCTTGTGTTTGAAAGAACGAGCGAAAGCGCATAAATCAACCCTGAGGCCGCAGCGAGGCGGCTGAGGGAAACATTCGAAAAGAGAGCGAATTAATGGGTACCTTCTCTATCTGGCACTGGCTGATCGTTCTGGTCGTGGTGCTGCTGCTGTTCGGCCGTGGCAAGATTCCGGAACTGATGGGTGACATGGCCAAGGGCATCAGAAGCTTCAAGAAGGGCATGTCCGACGAGGACGAGGCGGATGCCGCCAAGACCGTCGAGCACCGCTCGGACGAGAGTGTCGCGTCCGCCAAGGAAAAGGCCGGCAAGACTTCCTGACGCGCCACGGCGCGTCGCTGCCTTTTCCGTCGTGGAGTTGATGAACGATGTTCGACATCGGCTGGACCGAGATGCTGGTGATCGCGATCGTGATGATCGTGGTCGTCGGGCCCAAGGAATTGCCGGGCATGCTGCGTACGTTCGGCAAGACGACGGCGAAGCTGCGCGTGATGGCGGGCGATTTCCGCAAGCAGTTCGATGAAGCGCTCAAGGAAGCCGAACTCGACGACATCAAGAAGGTCGCCGACGACGTTCGGGCACTCAATCCGAAGAACGAGATCAGGAAGGCGCTGTCGCCGATGGAAAAGGCGGCGCAGGACGTGCGCACCGGGCTCGA
>JAEWFU010000391.1 GCA_023388675.1 Pseudomonadota bacterium
TGCTGCCGCTCGCGCTGCTGCAGGCTGCGCTCGGCATGGAGCACGTCTTTTCGCAGGAAGCGCGTTTCTTCTCCGTCATGGCGACGGTGACCTTCGGCGGCGCATATGCCGTGCTGGCCTATGTCGCGCAGCAGGCGGTCGAGGTCTACGGATGGCTTCGGCCGGACGAAATGCTGACCGGGCTGGGGCTGGCGGAGACGACGCCCGGCCCGCTGATCCTCGTTCTGCTGTTTGTCGGATATCTCGGCGGCGCGCGTCTTGCCGCGCTGGAGCCCGTCACCGGCGGGGTGCTGGGTGCGCTGGTGGCGCTGTGGTTCACCTTCGCGCCGTGCTTCCTCTGGATTTTCGCCGGCGCGCCCTATGTCGAGACGGTGCGTAACGTGCGCTGGCTGGCCGCCGCTCTTGCAGGCGTGACGGCTGCCGTGGTGGGCGTCATCGCCAACCTCGCCCTGTGGTTCGCACTTCATGTGCTTTTCGCGAAGGTCGAGGAGCACGGGTTCGGCCCGTTCCGCGTCGCCGTGCCCGATCCTGCCAGCTTCGATCCGGCCGCCGCGGTCATCGGTGTGGCCGCCGGAGTGGCGCTCTTGCGCCTGAAAATCGGAATGATCCCGGTACTGGTTGCCTCGGCGCTGGCGGGGATGCTTTGGCTGGTCGCCTCGGCCTAAAGCGCGTCGCGATCTTTCAGATTCGCTCCGCGCGCTTTAGGTTCTTGTTTTTACGCATGTCTTTTCCCCGAAACCGGTTCCCACTTTCGGGAGACATGCATTAATCGAAGAGGCTCGAAACCGACTCTTCGCTGGCGGTGCGCGAGATCGCCTCGCCGATCAGGTCGGCGATCGAGACGACGCGGATGTTGTGCGCTGCCTCGACGCCTGATGTGGGCTGGATGGAATCGGTGGTCACCAGCTCCTTGAGTTGCGAGGAGGCGATGCGTGCGACCGCCCCGCCCGACAGCACGCCGTGGGTGATGTAAGCCGTCACGCTGGTGGCGCCGTTCGCCAGAAGTGCATCGGCGGCGTTGCAGAGCGTGCCGCCGGAATCGACGATGTCGTCGATCAGCAGGCAGTCCTTGCCGCGTACGTCGCCGATGATGTTCATGACTTCCGATTCGCCGGGCTTCTCGCGGCGCTTGTCGACGATGGCGAGAAGCGCATCGAGCCGCTTGGCAAGCGCGCGGGCGCGCACGACGCCGCCGACGTCGGGCGAGACGACCGTCACGTTGGGCAGCTCATAGTTGCGCTTGACGTCGCGGGCGAGCACCGGCACGGCGAACAGGTTGTCGGTGGGGATGTCGAAGAAGCCCTGAATCTGGCCGGCGTGAAGATCGAGGGTGAGCACGCGGTCCGCGCCGGCCTGGGTGATCAGGTTGGCGACCAGCTTGGCCGAGATGGGCGTGCGGCCGGAGGCGCGGCGGTCCTGCCGGGCATAGCCGAAATAAGGGATGACCGCCGTGATGCGCCGCGCCGAGGAACGGCGGAAGGCGTCGATCATGATCAGCAGTTCCATCAGGTGGTCGTTGGCCGGGTAGGACGTCGACTGGAGAACGAAAACATCCTCGCCGCGCACGTTTTCCTGGATCTCGACGAATATCTCCTGGTCGGCGAAACGCCTCACGCTGGCCTTGCCCAGCGAGATATTGAGGTAGCGGGCGACGGCTTCGGCCAGCACCCTGTTGGAGTTGCCCGCAAAAAGCTTCATGAAATTTCCCCGGCGAAGGATATGAGCGGGCTTTTAGCGGGGTGAGCCGGTATTGCAAGCGCGAAGGGGACGATTTCCCTTCTATCTCCCCTGGGAAATGGCTTTTGCCGCATCAGCCGGGCCGCGAGACGAGCCAGTTGGCCAGCTCGTCGACGGTGCGGTCGGCTATCGATTCCATCGTTGCCGCGTCCACCGACGACCAGCCGTCGCCGCGCGTTGCCGATGTTGCCTGCCCCTGGATGCGGTGAATGCGCGTGCCCGCAGGATCGACCACGTCCCACACATAGATCACCGTGGTGCGTCCGTCGTCGGCGATCGTCGAGAAATAGCCTTTCATCACCAGAGTGGCCGAGCTGTCGCCGGCCTGCACCAGCGTAATGCCGCGCTGGGTCGCGCGTGCGGTGAGCCGTGCTGCCAAAGGCGTCGAGGCCTGGCTGGTCGCGCCGACGACCGGTGCGAACTGGACGCGCGCGTCGGTGCTGATCGCCGCCACGTCGGTTTGCTGGGGGGGAGCAGGCTGAGCGGCGGGTGGGGCAGGTTCAACCGAAGGCGCATCCGTCTGCGGCGGCAATGTCGGGGTGTCGGCGCTGAGGAGCGCGGACGGTTCGAGCACGTCCTGCGTGCTGGTGCAGGCGGACAGCACCAGCGCGGTGCCGAACAGCATTGCGTATAGGGCGGGGCGTGACATGCAGATAGTCCTCCTGTGCGCCGTCATGGGGCGCACCGGTTTTCGTCCCTCATAATGGAATCACTGGACGATCAAGTCGAGATCATGGCGTGACAGCGGTTTGGGATCGCCATCCGTCGTCAGGTAGGTCCGGCCGAGAGTCATCGCGGTTTCGCTGTCGGAATCCATGATGATCATGTGCGCGAACAGGGTCATGTCGGGCGCAATCGGTTCCGGATTGCCGCCGTAGAACATCGGCATGTCCATCCATGACGGCGTGAAGCGCGCGCCGACCGAATAGCCGCAGGCGTTGAGCCGATGCCGGGTCAGGCCGTGCGCCTCCATGACGCGGGCATGGGCATCGAACACGTCGCCGAAGGTCTTGCCCGGTACCATCACCTTTTCGACGGCGACAAGCGCCTCCCTGGCCGCATCGAACAGCTCCTGATGCCGCTTCGACGCTTTGCCGGTGAGGACCGTGCGCATCATCGGCGCGTGATAGTGGTGGAAGACGCCGGCCCATTCGAGGGTGAGCTGGTCGTTCTTGTTGAGCTTGCGGCGCCCCGCCTTGTAGCGGCAGAGCAGCGCATCGGCGCCCGAGCCGATGATGAACTCGTTGGCCGGATAGTCGCCGCCACCGGCGAAGACCGCACCCTGCATGGCGGCCAGAATCGCGCCCTCGTCGCCGCCCTGCTTGATGAGGGGGAGCGCCGCGTCGAGCGCATCGTCGGCGAGCGCCGCGGCCTTCTGCGCCTTGGCGATCTCGGCCGCGCTCTTGAGCAGGCGCAGGCGCTGCATCACGTTGGATGCATCCTCTGCGGTGGCGAAGGTCTTGAGCTCTTCATCAAGCAGCCGGCCGTTCTTCGCGGTGAGGCCGTGGGTGTCGTATTCAACACCGATGCGGCAGCCGAGCAGATCCATGTCGTTGAGCAGGTTGCGCAGCTCGGCGGCCGGATTGGCCCCGTCGCGGTCCGTCCACACGACGATATTGTCGAGAATGGAGGTATGGCGCGCCTGCCGCAGGTCGGCTGAGCGCGTCATCAGCACCATCGAGCCGTCCGCCTTCACCACAAGGCACTGGAAGAAGCAGAAGCCGAAGGTGTCGTAACCCGTCAGCCAGTACATGCTCTCCTGCGCGAAGAGCAGCATGGCATCGAGCTTGCGCTCGGCCATCTCGATGATGAGACGGTCTCGTCGTGCGTCGAACTCGGTCTTTTCGAAGTGCAGCGCCATCAGCGGTCCTCCAGAACGATCGCCGAAATCTGGCGTCCATAATCGGGCTCCTTGCGGTGCGTCGCGCGCCGGTAGGAGAAGAAGTTGGCCTCGTCGGCATAGGTGCAGCGGCCGATCGCGCTTGCCGTGACGCCCGCCCGCAACAGGCGGTCGACGGTGTAGCGGTTGAGGTCGAACATCGCGTGACCGGCTTGTGGCGAAGGTGCGAAGTATTCTTCGTTGGCGGGATCGGCCTCGATGAAACGCTGAACGAACTCCGGGCCGACCTCGTAGTTTTCCGGCCCGATCGATGGACCAAGCACGGCAGCGATGCGTTCGCGCCGCGCGCCCAGTCCTTCCATAGCGTCGATCGTGGCTTCGAGCACGCCCGTCAGCGCACCCTTCCAGCCTGCATGGGCCGCGCCGATGACGCCGGCCTCACCGTCGGCGTAGAGCACCGGTCCGCAATCGGCCGCAAGCACGCCGAGCGCAAGACCGGGCCGGTCGGTGACCATGGCGTCCGCCTTCGGCCGCGGTGTGCCGAACGCCTCGCGCACCACAAGCGCGTCGGGCGAATGAACCTGATAGAGGGTCAGCAGCCTGTCGGCGCCGATGCCCATCCATGCCGCGACGCGGCGGCGATTCTCGATGACGCTTTCGGTCGAATCCTGCGAACCGACACCGGCGTTCAGGCCTTTGTAGATGCCATCGGAGACACCGCCGGCACGGGTGAAGAACCCGTGCCTGACACCGCTTTGCGCGAATCTTTCAAGCACCGGAGACCGGATCGGATCCGGTCGAACAGTTTCCAGCATGTGCCGCCTTTGTCCCTTCGTGCCACCGTCCTGCAACATTGCCTGTCGTTCTCACGGTGACCGTTCGAGCGCGGATCGTGGGGCAGGCGAGGGGGAAAAGTCAATCCGTTGCGAGGGCCGGCGGCAGCACGATGCCTTTCGGCGCGACCATAAGAACCTTGAACAGTGTGCCCATGGCGTCAGGCCCCGCAAGCCGTTGCACCTCGCCTTCCAGCCGCTCCCGCGTCGCGGCGTCGCAGTTGGAGCCGAGCGCGCCGGCACGTTCCAGCAGGCCCATGCGGACCAGGAAATCGCCCTGGGTCATCAGGCGCGTTTCCAGGCCGCGATCACGCGCGATGGCTGCAAGGGCAGCGAAATCCACATGCGAAGTCAGGTCTGCTTCGCCGGGATTGGCGAAAACGTCATCGAACTGATGCGCGCGCATTGCCTGCAGCGTGTCGCCGACTCCGGGCTGTATATGACCATAGTCGATGAAGATGCCGGCGCCACCTCGTTTCGCGATCCGTGCGGCGATCGTATCCATAAGGGCTTCGCGCGCCGGCGCCACCTCGACGATCGCGCCGTCCGGCGCGTCGGCGGCATCCGAGGGCAGCAATCTCGCGTCGAGCCCGCTCATGCCGGCGGCGAATGAGAGTTGACCTTCATCGTCAAGCGCGACCATGCGCTCGCGCCAGCCGCGCGGCGTCTTGACGAACTGGCGCACCGGCAGGGCGTCGAACAACTCGTTGCCGACGATCACGAGCGGCAGGTCGGGCAGGGCGGATATGTCCCGATACCATGTCGGCCGCGCCCGCCCGGCTTCGAGCTTGCCGCGCTGGATTTCCGTCAGGCGTGCGCTCGCCTCGATCATCGCCACGCGGGTCAGCGTCACGAAAGACGGATCGAGATGGCCGAGCGTGCGCAGCATGTCCGCCATCAGCGTGCCGCGGCCCGGCCCGATCTCGGCGAGAATGGACGGCACGGGCTTGCCGCTGGCCGACCATGCCGACCACGCCCAGACGGCGAGCAGCTCGCCGAACATCTGGCTGATCTCGGGCGCTGTGATGAAATCGCCCTCGGCGCCGAACGGCTCGCGCGACGTGTAATAACCGTGCTGCGGGTCGAAAAGGCAGGCGGCCATGTATTCCGAAACGGAAATCGGGCCGCTGGCCGCGATCAGCCGCTTCAGCCTGTCTTTCAATGCTGTCATTGCGCGGCGACGGCGGCCTGTTTCGCCCGCAGCATCGCCCATATGCCGATGATCAGCAGCGGCACCGACAGCACCATGCCCATGGTCAGCCATCCGCCCACGAGATAGCCGATATGGGCGTCCGGCTCGCGGAAGAACTCGACGAAGATGCGCGCAGCGCCGTAGAAAGCCACCATCGCGCCTGCGACGAAGCCGGGCTGTTTGAGCTTCAGCCCGGAATGCGTGAGCAGCCGCAGCAGGATGAACATCGCCAGACCTTCAAGCAGTGCTTCGTAAAGCTGGCTCGGATGGCGCGGCTCCGGCCCGCCATTCGGGAACACCATCGCCCACGGAACGTCGGACGGGCGGCCCCAAAGCTCGGAATTGATGAAATTGGTGACGCGCACCAGGCCGAAGCCGACGGGCACGCCTGCCGCGATCGTGTCGAACAGGCTCCAGGGGCTGAAGCCGCGCCGGAAGGCGAACGCGATCATGGCAACGGTGACGCCCGCCAGTCCGCCATGGAACGACATGCCGCCCTGCCAGACGGCCAGTATGTCGGCCGGTCGCTCGATGTAACGCGCGAGATCGTAGAACAGAATGTAGCCGATGCGGCCACCGAGCACGACGCCGGCAGCCGCCCAGATCAGGAAATCGTCGATGTCCTCGGCGGTCAGCGGCGACTTGCCGCCGGCCCAGAGCCTGTCGTTGGCGACCAGCCGGCGCGCGTACCACCACGCGAACAGGATGCCGACCACATAGCCCAGCCCGTACCAGTGGATCGCCAGCGGGCCGATCTGGACGATGACGGGGTCGATTTCAGGAAACGGCAGGGCGGCCAGAGGCAGGAGAAGTTCGGTCAAGTCTGACACCCCGGTTGCCGGTTGCGTTGGCGACCATATGAGCCGACGCCATGGCGAGGTCAAGGCACGGCCGCGACGCCATGTGCCTTGCATTCGCCCGCGTCGCCCACTACTTCCTCATGTGAAGAAATCGCGAGGCCTCTGACCATGTCGACCGGACCCAACCGCATTCTCGACGAGTTCGCCAAGCTGATGACCGACGCTGCCGGCGCCGCACAGGGCGTGCGCAAGGAGGTCGAGACGGCGTTTCGCGGACAAGCCGAACGCATCCTCAACTCGATGGAAATTGTCCAGCGCGAGGAATTCGAAGCGGTACGCGAGATGGCGCTGAAGGCCCGCGCGGAAAACGAAAAGCTTTCCGCTCGCGTGGCGGAGCTTGAAGCGAAACTCGGCGGAAGCGCGTCGGTGGCGGCTGAAAAGCCTGCTGCAAAGCCGCGGGCCAAAAAAACTTCGTAAAATCCGCGTCAAGTTTTCCACATTTCGCCACTGCGAAAAACGCTTTGGCGAGAGTCGCTTAGACTCGGGCTTTGAATCAGCCCCTGAATCTCTATCCACATCGCAGAAGGCCACTCCGCGAAAAAAGGGGTGTTCAGGCGACTCTGCATCAATAGACTGAATTTGTTGCATGATTCGGGACGCGATTTGGCGGCCCGCATGCGCCGGGCGGTGGGGACCGGCGAAGCCTTGTATGTGTTGCTTGCCTCCCTTCCTTCCTCAGTAGCCGATTTCTCGTGCCGCGTGCTCCGTAATCAGGTGTGCGTGAATGCCGCCTCATGACCGACGGGAAGAGACTTTTGATGGACCTGCTTGAACTGGACGTAGCGCGCGACCTCCACCCGGTGGACGTCATTGAGCACGTCGCGAACATGAACGATTGGTCGTTCGAGCGAACCGGCGACGACGAGATCGCCATATCGGTCGCCGGTACATGGACCGACTATCACGTTTCCTTCTCATGGATGGAGGATTTCGAGGCGCTGCATCTGGCCTGCGCCTTCGACATCAAGGTGCCCGAGAACCGCGCGCTGGAGGTGATGCGCCTGCTCTCGCTGATCAACGAGCAGATGCTGTTCGGTCATTTCGACCTGTGGGAGCAGGAGGGCGCGATCATGTTCCGCCAGGCGCTGCTGCTGGCAGGCGGCGCCGAGCCCACGAGCAAGCAGGTGGAAGTGCTGCTGTCGTCGGCGCTCGAAGCCTGCGAATGCTACTTCCAGGCGTTCCAGTTCGTCATCTGGTCGGGGTCGAGCGCCCGCGACGCGCTCTCGAACGTGCTGTTCGAGACGCAGGGCTCCTGCTGAGGGCATCGCCATGAGCAAGGATGCCGGGCTGAGGCCCGAGATCACTTATGACGATTTCGACCGGGTCGATATCCGCGCCGGCACCATCGTGGCGGCGGAGCCTTACCCGGAAGCGCGCAAGCCGGCGATCAAGCTGTGGATCGATTTCGGGCCTGAGATCGGCGAGAAGAAGACTTCTGCCCAGATCACCAAACACTACACGCCCGAAACGCTGGTCGGGCGGCAGGTGATGGCGGTGGTGAACTTCCCACCGCGCCAGATCGGCAAGTTCATGTCGGAAGTGCTGACGGTCGGTTTCCCAGACGAAGACGGCGAGGTGGTGCTCGCCGCGATCGACAAACCGGTGCCGAACGGTGGCAAGCTTTTCTAGCTAAGTCCCACAACCATCATGCTGGACGAAGATACCTATCTGCCGGGCAACCCGGCGCTGGTCGCCAGCCGGTGCGCCGTCGTCCTGACGGGATGTTCCGGCGGCGGCAAGTCGACGCTGCTGGGCGCACTGGCGGCGCGCGGCTACGCGGTCCGCCCGGAGGCCGGCCGTCAGATCGTGCGCGAGCAGATGCATCTGGGCGGCGATGCGCTGCCATGGACCGATGCAACGAAGTTCGTCGCCCTCGCCGCATCGCGCACGATGCATCTGTTCAACACCACCGTGCCCGACGAACGCGCGACCTTCTTCGACCGCTCGCTTGTCGACCTGACGTCGTTCCTCGATATGAAGGGGCTGGACGTGCCGGACCATCTGCGCCGTGCGGTCGAGACCTATCGCTACGCGCCGGCCGTCTTCGTCACACCGCCCTGGCGGGAAATCTATGTCGACGAGGCGGAGCGCTCGAAGTCTTTCGAAGACGCATGCCGCGAATACGACGCGCTTGTCGAAGGCTATCTCGTCGCCGGCTACCAGTTGGTGGAAGTGCCGAAGGTATCGGTCGCCGAGCGGGCGGATTTCGTCATTGCCAATCTGCCAGCGTGAGAATGACGGTCAGCCGCCGGCGGCTGCCACCTGCTCTTCCAGATGCCTCAACGTCAGCCGGTACTGATCGGTCAACCGCATCCTGGCCAGTTCCACATCGCCATCGAGCGTGGCTTCCATGATCAGCCGGTGCTCCACGACGGAATCGCGGCGCGGATAGGTGCTCATGGAGATGTAGCGGTAGCGCTCGGCGTGATCCATCATCTCGTTGCAGAAGCCGATCAGCCACGTCGAGCCGCAGCCGGAAATCAGCGCGTTGTGGAACGCCCGGTGCCTGACCTCCCATTCGGAGTTGTCTCCGCCTTCCTCCGGCGTGCGGATCGGCGTGCGCGACAGGTGGTGGAAGGTCAGCACGATGCCGTCCTCCCAGCCGGCGGTGCGGTTGGCGATGGACTCCTCCAGCGCTATCGATTCCAGCCAGCAACGTGTCTGCACTAGCTCGCGCAGGCGCTCCATCGACAGCGGCGGCACGAAGAAGCCGCGTTGGTCGTGCCGGTCGACAAGATGCTCCGACGACAGGCGGTTGAGCGCCTCGCGCACCGGGTTGGTGCCGCTGCCGTAGCGCGTCGCCACCTGGTCGATCTGCAGCTTCTGGCCCGGCTTGAAGTTGCCCTTGAGAATGTCCTGGCGAAGCTGACGGTAGACGGCGGTTGCCGCCGTCGTCTTTTCCCCGCGCGCGGCGGTTTCGACCTCTGTTTCGTTCAATGCCATGCAGCGAGCCGCAGTTGTCGCCCTCCCGTGTCGCGCATCAGCCGAATTTTCCGCTACCGGACCTTTGCCAGAAGACGAGGCGCCGCTCCAGCCAGACTACCGACCAGAACAGGGCGAGGCCGAGCAGGCTCAGGAAGATGATCAGCGAGAAGACGCGCGGCGTGTTGAGCTGGGAGGCGGCGACGCGGATCAGCTCGCCGAAGCCCTTGCCGCCGCCGAGGAATTCACCGGTGATGGCGCCGGCCATGACGC
>JAEWFU010000392.1 GCA_023388675.1 Pseudomonadota bacterium
TGCGTAGTCGGCGACGATGCGGTCGATGTCCCAGTCCTCCGCCTCTTTCGGAAAGGCGCGGTGCGCGGGCTCGCGCACCGGCGAGGCGGAGAGTACCGGCAGCCAGTCCGCCTTGTTCCACCCCGTCCGCCGCCCAAGATGGGTGAGCTGGATCATCACCTTGCAGTCGTGCTCGTGGCAGGCGTCCGCCAGCTCTGCCATCCACGGCACGATCTCGTCGCGATAGGCCTGCAGGTTCCCGAATGCAGCCGGGCTGTCGCGCGACACGATTGCCGAGCCCGCCGTCATCGTCAGGGCGATCCCGCCCTTCGCTTTTTCGGCATGGTAGAGCCGGTAACGCTCCTTCGGCAGACCGTCCTCCGAATAGGCCGGTTCGTGGGCCGTCGACATGAGGCGGTTCTTGAAGGTCAGATGCTTCAGGCGATACGGCTGGAGAAGAGGGTCGGTCGTCATGCTTATATGGAGGGCCTATTCTCACAGGAACTGGCTCACCCGCCAGCCCGCCGTTTCGTTGGCGATGTCGGCGACTTTCCAAGCGCCGTTCTCCTCGACCAGCGTCCATTCGATCTCGCGCGGTTCGCCGAAATTCGTGAAGCGTGCGACCACGATTGCCGCGCCGCCGTCGGCGGCTTCTTCGAGCTCCAACGTCTGTGCAACCTCCGCCGCGTCGAAATCCTGCCCGTCGACGGCGAGACCGAAATAGAGGCAGATCTCCTCCCGCTCGTCAAAGGCGCGATCGCTTGCGTCGAGATAGGCCCTGGCTGGCCCCGTGAAACGGTTCCGGCTCGACTCATCCGCCTCCATGCCGATCCCTTCCGCATAAAAATAGCCGACGGCGTCGGCTGCGGGTCCGGCCCATGCCGGTTGCGGCAAGAGGGCCGCGAGTGCCAGGAGAGGGCCTGAAAGCGTCTTCACCTGTGTGCTCCATGCGGATTGGGGTTGGCGGTAATCAATACCACGCATCGTCGGCTGCGGCTTTCTTGCGGGCGATGAAGTCTTTCAGCGCATCGTCCACGCCATCGTCCAGCGGTGGCGCTTCGTACTCGGCCAGCACCGCCTTCCATTTGCGGTTTGCATGAGTTGCAGCGTCTTCGCTTCCGGCCGCCTCCCATTTCTCGAACGGCTCGTTGTCGGCAATGCCGGAATCCCAGAAGGCGTGTTCGTAGTTCGCCATCGTGTGGGCGCAGCCGAAGAAATGGCTGCCCGGCCCAACCTCGCGGAAGGCGTCGAGCGCGAGCTGGTTGTCGTCGACGGTAACGCCGTCGAGATAGGTATGGAGCGCGCCGCAGAAGTCGGCATCCATGACGAACTTTTCGTAGGACATCGACAGCAGCCCGTCGAGGAAGCCTGCCGAATGCAGGATGAAGTTCGCCCCGCAGTGGACGGCGGCAAGCATCGACATGGTGCCTTCGTTCATGGCCTGCGCGTCGGGAAGCTTCGAGGTGGTGAAGTTGCCTGAGCAGCGCAGCGGCAGGTTCAGGCGCCGGGCGAGCTGGCCGACGATCATCGAGCCGATGGCCGGTTCGGGTGTGCCGAAGGTCGGCGAGCCGGAGCGCAGCGACATCGACGACAGAAAATTGCCGAAGATCACCGGAGCGCCCGGCCGCTCGAGTTGCGTCAGCGCGCAGCCCGCCATGGTTTCGGCCAGCGATTGTGCAATCGCGCCTGCGTTGGTCACCGGGCCCATCGCGCCGCCGAGGATGAACGGTACCACGACCGCCGCCTGGTTGGCTCGTGCATAGGCGCGCAGCGCGGTGGTCATCGTGGCGTCCCAGACCAGCGGCGAGTTGACGTTGACGTTGCCGAGGATGACGCAGTTCCGGTCAACGAAGTCCCGTCCGAAGACGAGCCGCGCCATCTCGATCGAATCCTCGGCGCGGCTCTCCGCCGTTACGGAGCCCATGAAGGGCCGGTCGGAATAACGGATGTGGGCATAGACCATGTCGAGATGCCGCTTGTTGACCGGCACGTCGACCGGCTCGCAGATCGTGCCGCCGGAATGGTGCAGCCAGGGCGAGGCCTGCGCCAGTTTCACGAAATTGCGAAAATCCTCGATCGTGCCGTAGCGCCGGCCCCGGTCGAGGTCCATCACGAAGGGGGAGCCGTAGGCAGGCGAGAACACGACATTCCTGCCGCCGATGACAACCGACTTGGCCGGGTTGCGTGCATGTTGAACGAATTCGGCTGGCGCGGTGGAAAGGATTTCCCGCAGCATGCCGGGTTCGAACCTGACAAGTTCGCCGTCTACATGCGCGCCCGCGCGGCGCCAGTGCTCAAGCGCAACGGGATCGTCGCGAAACTCGATGCCGATCTCGGCGAGAATCCGGTCCGCCGTCTGTTCGATTCGCAGCAGGTTTTCTTCCGACATCACGTCGTAGGTGGGGATATTGCGCACGATATAGGGTCGGCCGGGACCGTCCTGCCCGTGGCTGCGCTGCTCGCGGCGTGCCTGCCTGCCGCCGCGTTCGCGGCGTTGAGCGGTCGGGTTTGAGGTAGCGGCTTCGGAAGCGTGCATGCCATGGTGCCCTTGCGTCATCGTCGAGGCTAGGCTGTCGAAACCCGTCTGGCCATGCTTCGTTGCGGCTTTCGGTGACGTAAATGGCACAGAGCCATGCTATCTGCGCAGACGAGTCTGAAGGAACACGACGATGTCGAACATGATGCGCGCACTTGTGAAGGCGAGAGCCGAGCCGGGCATCTGGATGGAGCAGGTGCCGGTTCCCGAGATCGGGCCCAACGACGTGCTCATCAAGGTGAAGAAGACCGCGATCTGCGGTACCGACGTGCATATCTACAACTGGGACCAGTGGGCGCAGAAGACGGTGCCGGTTCCGATGGTGACGGGTCACGAATTCGTCGGCGAGGTCGCCGATTTCGGCTCTGCGGTCACTGAGTACAGGGTCGGCCAACGGGTCGCCGGCGAGGGCCATATCGTCTGCGGCCATTGTCGCAACTGCCGCGCGGGCAGGGGGCATCTGTGCCGCAATACGCTGGGTGTTGGCGTCAACCGGCCCGGCGCATTCGCCGAATACCTCGCCCTTCCGCAGCACAATGTCGTGCCGATTCCGGACGACATCCCGGACGAGATCGCCGCGATCTTCGATCCGCTCGGCAATGCCGTGCATACGGCGCTGTCTTTCGATCTGGTGGGTGAGGACGTGCTCGTCACCGGCGCCGGGCCGATCGGCATCATGGGCGCACTGGTCGCCCAGTGCGTGGGCGCGCGCAAGGTGGTCATCACCGATATCAATCCGGTCCGCCTCGATCTGGCACGCAAGATGGGGGTGCATCATGTCGTCGACGCGTCGAAGGAGAGCCTGCGCGACGTGATGAACGAGGAAGGCATGACGGAAGGTTTCGACGTGGGCCTCGAAATGTCGGGTTCTGCCGTGGCCTTCCGCGACATGATCGACACGATGAACAATGGCGGCAAGATCGCCATTCTCGGCATCGCGCCGACCGGCTTCGAGATCGACTGGAACAAGGTCATCTTCAAGATGCTGCATCTGAAAGGCATCTACGGTCGAGAGATGTTCGAAACCTGGTACAAGATGATCGCGTTGGTCCAGGGGCCGCTCGACGTCGCGGGCCTGATCACGCACCGCATCGGCATCGACGATTATCAAGCCGGCTTCGATGCGATGCGCAGCGGCAATTCCGGCAAGGTTGTGATGGATTGGTGAACGCGCAGGGCAGCGTCGAATCCGGATTCCGGGTTCGGGACCCTGTTGGAAATCAAGTTGCGCCTTTTCATGCAGACGGGGAAGAGAATTGTTTGAGCCGACAGTCCCGGGCTGTTACTGAGGCGCTCCCTTCAGCCTGCCAGACGTTGTCATGAGCGCCTTCATCAAAGCTTTGTTCCTCCGGCATGAGTCGCCAGTGGCGTTCAGCGCAAACCTCCGCGCCGGCCTCGCCGCGATCGTCGGCATCGCGCTTGTCGGCGCGCTCGCCTCGTGGACTGAGCTGCCTTTGCTGCTCGCGCCGCTGGGCTCCACTGCCGGTTTGCTGTTTGGCCAACCGTCGAGTGCACTGTCCCAGCCGATCAATGTGATGGGCGGCTACCTGATCGGCACGATCGTCTGCGAGGCAGCTTTCTTGATCTTTCCCGGCGCCTGGCTGGCGGCTGCCGTGGCTGTCGGCGTCACCATCGTCGTCATGCGCGCTGTGCGGGTCACGCATCCGCCGGCTGCCGCTCTGCCTATCCTCGGCTTCGGCGAGCCGGTTCACGGAGTGCAGCTCTTCCTCGTCGTTTTCGTGGCGAGCGTCGTGCTGATTTCTTTTGCCCTTGTCGTGCACAACCTGCCGCCGCGTCGGCCTTATCCGATACCGGCCGCACCGACACGCCGCGACAGCTAGATCGAAGTTGAACGATCCGTTAGACGATCCGTTTACCGCATGTGCAGATTTGACGTTGGGTTAAGCGGCGATTTGCACTTCCGTGGCAGTGATGAATGCATCAACAGGGCCATGGAGACCGACCATGCGGGGCACTTTTCATTTTGAAGCCGACAATCTTTCTACGCAGTGGAACAAGAAGATCGTCCCGGTACGCCACGATCTGGCGACCAATCCCCTCTTTTCCGACGAGGCGCTCGCCAAGCTGATCGAGGGCAATCCTCAGGCGATCCGCGAGGTCTCGACAATGGACCCCGGCCGCGAGGACCGCGCAACGTGGAAACGCGCCTCGTTCGAGGATATGAGCGGCATGGAAATCCTTCAGTCCGTCCGCGACGGCCTGCTGTGGATCAACGTGGCCGAGGCGGGCAGCTTCGATCCGCGCTACCAGGCCATCATCGACAAGTTGCTCGGTGATCTGGCGGCGCAGGTTCCGGGACTCAAGACGTTCCAGCACCGCATCGGCCTGCTGATTTCCTCGCCCAATGCGCGCGTGTTCTACCATTGCGACATTCCGGGGCAGGGGCTCATGCACGTCCGCGGGGAGAAAACCATCTGGATCTATCCCGACGGCGACCCCTTCCTGCCGCAGGAAGCGCTGGAGCGTGTCGTCACCGGCCTGTCCTACGAGGAGATCGACTACGATCCGTCCTTCGAGGAAAAGGCGACGGTGCTGCACCTCAAGCCCGGCATGGGCGCGCTGTGGCCGCTCAACTATCCGCATCGGGTCGTCAATGGCGACAGCCTCAACGTCTCTTTCACGGTCGAATACTGGACCGACGAGATCCGTCGCCACTATCTCGTCAATCTCGCCAATGGCGTGGGACGGCACTTTCTCGGCTGGACACCCCGGTCGCGCGCGATCAGCGGGCCTGTATTCTGGATGAAAGCCGGTTTCGCGGCCGCCTGGAAGCTCTCCGGCGCCAAGAAGCATTTCGCCGCCAAGATCAAGCCGGACTTCAGCATCAGCAAGAAGAAGCAGCTGGAAGCCGCGAGCCAGCCGTTCAAGGAAGCGGCGGAGTAGCGCTCAGAAGCAGCCGTTTCGCTGGCGCTACGGGACTTGGAGAACCACCATCTCTTCCTGGAGTGCGGCGGCTTCGAGCTTTCGATCGAGCGTGGCAAGGGGTACATTCTTGCGTGCGGCCAGTTCAAGATAGGCGGCGTCATAGATCGACAGTGCATATCGACGCGCCAATCGGATGATCTGAAAGCCATCATGGTCGTCAAAGAGGGTGGGGTCGAGGGCCTCCATGACAGCGATGGCTTGCTCGGTCTCCCGCTCGCGAATACGACCCCGGCGTTCGTTCACGACGAGCGTGTTTCTGAACTCGTACCAGAAGATCCTTGGCGCAAACATCTCCTCTGCATAGGCCACGGCAAGGGCTTTCCTCGCTAAAGCACTATCTTCGTCCGAAAGGACCCATGAAATCGCGACGGAGCTGTCTACGACCAACGGCAATCAGGGACGACCTTCATCACGCGCAGAGATTATGTCTTCTATGGTGAGGCCGGTCCACCGGCCCTGCCGCTTGTTATCGAGTATCCATTCGACGGCAGCTTTCCGCCGTTCTGCCCGATCCGCAGTCGCTGGAGGAACGATCTTCGCGACGACGCGGCCGTGGCGTGTGACCTCGACCGTCTCTCCGCGCTCCACATCAGCGAGGAGTTCAGAAAAGTGAGACTTGGCTTGGGACGCTGACAAAATCTTCATGGCAAAACCAGTCAATTTGACCGAAATTTATACCTGCTCTCATGTCTCGTCAACCCTGCGCAAACTCCGCTCCAGCGCGGCAAGCCCAGCCAGCACCGCCTTTCGGTCGGCCTCGCTCATGGTCGACAGCATGTGGGCCTCGAAGCCATGCGCCAGCGGCACCAGTGCCCGATAGACATCCTCGCCTGCTTTGG